>CAYJBL010000121.1:0-2879 GCA_964368115.1 uncultured Bacteroidales bacterium | reverse complement strand
CTTAAGTTTAATTGTAATTCCTGACCAACACAAGCCTTAATTGTGTCTTCTAATATTAAATTATCGTTTGGCAATTTTGTATATGTGCAACTTGCAACTCCCATACACTCATTTACATCTATTACTGTAACGTAATATACTCCAGGTTGAGTTACTGTTATTGAATTTGCTCCTACTCCATTACTCCAATTATAACTCTCATAAATATCTGGAATCTCAAGCACAGTAGTATCGTGCCAACAATCTTGTATAGAAGAGGCTAACTGTATATCTGGATTTGTAGGTTGCTCTATTTCTACATTTGTTGCAATATAACAATTGTTTGCATCAACAACTACAAATTGATAATCTCCAACGCTTAAACCACATACATCTTCTTCTATTTGACCTGATGACCAATGATATACATATGGACTTGTTCCTCCATGCAGTTCAATATCAACACACATATTATTGGGGTCACATCCAATACTAGAAACAGCAATATCCTTTATGCTAAAATAATTTTCATAATTTGCTAACAACAGATCTCTTTCTCCATGTGAAATATATTGTTCTGTTCCAAAATCAATTATATCAGAATGATAACCAGCGATTAATACATTATTGACGTTTCCAATTGCAATTTTGTGTCCAGCGTCTTCATTTGCGCCTCCCATTGCGTCAACAAAACTTAATGTCCCATCTGGATTATATCGTGCAAAGAAAAAGTCAAAAAATCCAACAGTTGGAACAACAGTTCCTCCAAAATCTGCATGAAATGCGTGTGTTCCAGACAAATAAATATTTCCTTGTGCATCAATCTCAAGTCCTGAAGGAAAAACAGTACCACTACCACCTATCTCAATTTCTTGCAACAATGATCCGGTAGTTGAATATTTTAATATTGCTGCAGCATTAAATGACTGATCTCTATATACAGATAAATACACATTATTTGACAAATCTGTTGCAAGAGAATACGGTCTATCACTTACACCACTTGTTCCGTGTCGTTCTGCCCATACAAAACTACCTGTACTACTATACTTTGCAATAAAAATATCATTAGCACCTTGTGCTGTCAAATTCTGTGAACTAAAGTTGATTACTCCCGAAAACCTACCTGTTACAAAAACATCGTTATTTCCATCTACCTCAACATCAATTCCACTATCATTGACTGAAGATCCATGGTTTGTCACCCACGAAAGATCACCCGATTCGTTAAATTTTGCCACAAAAAAATCATCACCACCAAGAGAAATTATAGTTGTTCCGCTAATAAACATCGCAAAGTTATAAGTCCCAGAAATTATCAAATTGTTTTGATTATCAATTGATATACCTCCTGGAGTATCATTTTCAAAACCTCCCATATACGATCCCCAAATATAATTTCCTTCAGAATCATATTTATTTATATAAATATCTTGTTTTCCTAGTCCATTTTGAGTTTCTCCATTAAAATCAACAGTACCATAATATGCTCCAATAAAATATACATTTCCCAAGCTATCTACAGCAACACCTGCTCCAAAGTCATCAGATTCTCCTCCTCCAGTTTTTACCCATAACAGCTCTCCTAAGGAATTCAATTTTGCATGAAAGAAATCTTTACCACCATTCGAAAATATTGGTAATCCAAAAAAATTCATTCCTTCTGTAAAATATCCTGTTATGTAAATATTTCCATCTTTATCTACTGCAACATCGTTTATTTCATCGTCTGCTGCACTTCCCGAAGTTTCTAGCCATGCCATTTCAATTTGTGAACTACAATCGACCGAATCAGCCTGAGCAAAAGTTTTAAAACAAAACAATACTACTGCTCCTATTACTAATGATAATATTTTATTGTAATAATTCATTTTCTAAAATTCTTCGTCAAATATTGGAATATTATGTTTTCCCCAATTCACATATTTATCGTGAAATAATTTTACTCCTACCGATATTTGATGTGTGCCATAGTGATAGCTTCGTATCGAAGCTAGCCCATAATCGAGTAAATACATCATAGAAAATGAGCCAACATTAAATCCGATTGCTGGAGATATCGACAATGGAACATAATTTTTAGTATCTAATGTTTGACGATATGAAACTCCAATCCAAAATTCGTTTGGGCTACGCAAATAAATTGACTTTGCCTTTTTACCTGATTTTACGGCTAACTTCAAGTTTATATCCAATTGACTTAAACCGCCAAAATTAGATTTATACAAAACAGATGGTTTTAGTCGTATTTCATCTTGCAATTTAACGGCATAGCCTGTATGTACATTCAATAATATTTTCTTTGTTGGCTCTTCTTCCGAAACATATAAGTTATTTTGTACTGGCAATAAATTATCCACTGATGCTCCAATAAAGAAACTACTATATGAGTATATTACACCAGCATTTGCATCTGGGATAAAAGCACTTCGCCGTCCATAGGTCAATAAAGGATCGTAAATATTTTCATCAAAAATTGTTTCGTCTAATATATGAAATGCACCTTTTAATGATAACCCAAAAGATAGCATTGAACGAACATAACGCGATGAACTTAAAAGTATATGATATGACCAACTAAGTTGTGCACCCTGTTGCAAATTTGCTCCATTACGATCTGTATACAAGTAAGCTCCAAGTCCAACATTTTTATTTCTTACTCGGGTTTTAAACAACAAAAACGATGTATTTGGGGCTTCGTCAAAACCCAACCACTGCTGGCGATGAGCTACTTTTACGTTCATCATATCAGAGATTCCAGTAAAAGCTGGATTCACTAACATATAATCAAACATGTATTGTTCATGTACAGGTAAGTTCTGCGCTTTTCCCAATTGCACACATGCAATCACAAAAAACAATACAGCTACAAATAATTTGGATATTAATATGTTAAATTG
>CAYJBL010000120.1:0-5820 GCA_964368115.1 uncultured Bacteroidales bacterium | reverse complement strand
CCAGCAACAAGAGCGTAGCTATAATCTTCTTCATCAAGTTCAAGGATTAAATAGTCGGAGTAAAACCATAAGAAGAAAGAAACTTTAAGTTCGCTCGTTTTATTTGTTGATTTTGCTTTTCCAGTAATTGATTGGTAGATTCCGTCAACTCCTCCTGGTGCATATCCACTATTTACAACTTTAATTGTTCCATCTTTTTCTAGAGTATATTCAGCAGTAACTCCATCCATGCCTTTTTGGAATTTATTCTCAAATCTAGCAATTTCGTACCATTTTCCTAAGTAGCGTTCTAAATTTACATTATCAACCGTTGTTTTGTCAATATTGCTAATTGTACTACATGCACAAAAAAATGGTAATGCAAATAAGTATAAATAAAATTTTTTCATACTAAGTTAAAATATATATAATTAAATATTATGTTAGTTGATAGCAAAGTAATAATAAATATTTTGAAAAAACAATATAAAAATAATTCTTAAAACTAGTGATGTTTGTTTTAGAAAAATATTTAGTTTTGCGCCGTGAAATTTAATGTCTGTGATATAAGAAAGAAACTAGCTTGGCTATTTGCGGTAATATTATCGCTTGTAGTAGTAAATAATAGTTTGTTTTTGCATACACATAATGTGGATTTTGGTACATATATAGTTCATGCCCACCCATTTGATGTGACAAATGGAGAGGATGGAGACCAAGGGCATACGCATACAGAAAATGAAATATTAGTGTACCAAATGTTAAATATTCTTGTATTTACATTTGCCTTATTTTTGGTTTTTATTTCGATAAAATTCGCAAAAATAAAATTTACATACCCTCTAAAAGATAATCTAGAATATAAGTTTCACAAACTTACATTTAATATACGCCCTCCACCATTTTTTATTTAGAACAAGAAAGTAATCGCTTTTGTATTTCTGTTGCCATTTATATTTGAAAGGTAATAAAGGAATACATTCTTTAATGCGTATTACTACTTACGAACATGTATTCTAAATAATAAAACAATAAAAAAATATAATAATGAAAAAATATGTACTATTAGTATTAGCTATGTTAATACTATCGAGTGTAAGTGCTCAAAAAAATACAGATGCAAACATTGTAGGACACGTTGTGTGTAATGGCGAGCACATACCATTTGCAAATATTATGATTAAAAATACAACTTTAGGAACAGCAACAGATGTTACAGGGCATTATATTTTGTTGCATATACCAGAAGGAACATATACTGTGATTGCTCAAGCTTTGGGATACAAGCCAGAAGAAAAACAGATAGAAATAGTGACAGGTCAAACAATTGAACTAAATTTTGATTTAGAAGTAGATGCTCTAGGTCTAGAGGAAGTTGTAGTTACAGGTGATAGAAACCTAAAAAGTAGAAAAGAATCGGCTGTTGTTGTAAGTACTTTAACACCAAAAGCATTAGAATCTGGATATACAGTTAATATAAGTGAGGGTTTAAATTATTGTGGAGGTTTACGAATGGAAAATAATTGCCAGAATTGTGGAGCTAATCAAGTTCGCATGAATGGATTAGATGGCTCGTATTCGCAAATACTAATTAACTCAAGACCGATATTTAGTGGTTTGGCAGGTGTTTATGCCTTAGAGTTAATACCAATAAACATGATAGAAAGAATCGAAGTTGTTAGAGGAGGAGGTTCTGCTCTTTATGGAAGTAATGCAATTGCAGGAACAATAAATCTAATATTAAAAGATCCAGTAAGTAATAATTTTGAGATTGGAACAACTGGTAGTTTAATTGGTGTGGGTATTGATGGTGTAAATCCAGTGCCAGAGTTAAATGTGAATTTTAATACATCAATTGTTTCGTCTGATATGCGAACAGGGATGTCCTTATATGGATTTTCTGGCTTAAAAGAACCATTTGATGCTAATGGAGATGGATTTTCGGAGCTGTCAAAAACACGAAATTTAACTGTTGGTGCAAAAATATATCATAGATTTAATCAGAAAAATAAAATTACACTCGATTATTTTAATATAACTGACGATAGAAGAGGAGGAAACATGTTTGACTCTCCAGAGCATGTCGCAGATATTGCCGAAAGCGTTAATCACAAGATAAATACAGTAGCATTAAATTATGATAGATTTTATAGAGAAAGCGACCAACTATCTGTATATGCATCTATGCAGAACATAAATAGAGATTCATATTATGGAGCCGAACAAGCATTGAATGGTTATGGTAATACAAAGGATTTGTCTTATTCTGCGGGAACTCAATACACAATGCGTTTTGAAAAAGCAAGTTTAGTTGCTGGCGTAGAAAATACAGGTTCTATATTATCAGATAATAAATTGGCATACCTTGATATTGATAATGCAGTTATTATTGATTCAGAAATTTCTAGTATTCCATATAAAGAAAATACTTTGATTGCAAATCAAAATATGAATACAATAGGTATGTATTCTCAGTATGAACATAAAATAGGATTACTAAAATTAAGCTTAGGAGCTAGATACGATCATTATCAAATTACTCAGAAAAATCAAAACACAAGTCAGTCAGGAAACGTATTGAGCCCTCGTGCTAATGTGCTTGTTGATGTTACGAAATCCTTACAAGCAAGGGCAAGTTACTCACAAGGTTTTAGAGCTCCACAGGTTTTCGACGAAGATTTACATATAGAAACAAGCGGATCAAGACAGGTTATTTATAGAAATTCAGATGATCTAACCGAAGAATTAAGCCATAGTATTAGTGCATCGTTAGACTATAAAGAACGATTAGGTAATATAAATTTATCATTTTTAGCTGAAGGTTTTTATACAATATTAAATAATCCATTTGTAAATGAAATAGGTATACCTGATGCAAACGGTTTGGTCGTTTATACTAGAAAAAACGCAAGTGCAGGCGCAACGATAACAGGAGTTAATATGGAATTAACAGTATTGCCAAGCGATAAAATATCTTTCCGCTCTGGGTTCACAATACAGCAAAGCATTTATAAAGAAGCACAAGAATTTAACGAAAGAAAATTTTTAAGAACACCATCTGATTATGGATTCTTCTCATTAGATTATGAACCACTAAGACAATTAAGCATATCTGCAACAGGAACTTATACAGGAAGGATGTTAGTGCCTTATTTTGGCGTAAACGCAGCTGATCCAGAAAATGGCGAATTAAGAGAATCTGACGTGTTTTTTGATCTAGGATTTAAAGTTAAATATAATTTTAAAATTGAAAATTCTACTCTTCAGGTATTTGCAGGAGTGAAAAATGTGTTTAATTCTTATCAAAGCGACTTTGATTTAGGGATTAATAGGGACCCATCTTATATTTATGGACCAAATTCTCCTCGAACTATATACTTTGGCATGAAATTTGGTAATGGGCTGTTTTAAAATTTAACATATACATTTATTTACCTACTTATTTAAGTAGAAAATTAAGAAACCACCTTGAAATCTTTTCAAAAGTGGGTTCTTTTTTTTGTTAAAATTTCCTTATTATTGTGGGTAAATTTTAATAAAAATGAAAAGAGTAAAAATAATCTCGTTATTCGCAGTAGTACCTATGTTTTTTTTAGGTGTTTTTTTTAATTCTTGTAATTCCGAAAAACCAATTGTTGCAGAGTGTGTAAAATATGTAGATACGCATATAGGGACAGATTTCCACGGACATACATATCCAGGAGCAACATTGCCTTTTGCTATGGTGCAATTAAGTCCAGACACTCGTCTAGAAGGGTGGGATGGCTGTTCGGCATTTCATTATAGCGATTCTATAATATATGGATTTAGTCATACACACCTTAGTGGTACAGGTTGTTCTGATTATGGTGATATTTTATTGATGCCTTTTACAAGCAAAGAATATAATATAAATGACTATGTCACGTCGGTGTATGAAAAATCATCGGTTACAGCAACTGCTGGATATTATGCTGTAAAATTAAAAGAATCTAATATTAATGTTGAATTAACTACAACACAAAGAGTAGGAGTACATAAATATTCTTACCCAAAAGATTCTCAACAATTTGTAATATTAAATTTACAACACAGAGATAAAGTTCTAGAAACATCTTTACAACAAATAAGCGATACTAGATTTGTTGGCTTACGCCGTTCCGAAGCTTGGGCAAGAAATCAATATCAATATTTTGTAGTAGATTTTAATCGACCAGTTGAAGTTATTGAATATTCATTGCTTGATGGAGATGTAAGTAAAAATAGTGGAAATATCAAAGAAAACAAGTATTCAAAATTGGTATTTGCTCCTAAAAATAATGATGAAAACGAACTAATGATAAATGTTGGTCTATCTGCAGTAAGTACAGATGGAGCAATAAAAAATCTAGAAAAAGAAACACCTAATTTTGATTTTGAACTTGTAAAAACTAACGCACAAAAAGCTTGGGATAATGAATTATCGAAAATAGTAATATCTGGAAAAAACGAATCGGATAAAATAGTATTCTATACGGCTCTTTATCATAGTTTTATTGCGCCAAATATTTTTTCAGACGTTGATGGAAAATACAGAGGAACAGATTTAAAAGTGCATGAATCTACAGATCATGATACTTATACAGTTTTTTCACTTTGGGATACATACAGAGCAACACACCCACTATTTACAATTACGCAACAAGAACGAACTTTAGATTTTATTAAAACATTTTTGAATCAATATAAACAAGGGGGACAGCTACCAGTATGGGAGCTAGCTGCAAACGAAACAATGTGTATGATCGGTTACCATTCGGTTCCTGTAATTGTAGATGCTTACTTTAAAGGAATAAAAGACTTTGATACAGAATTAGCTCTAGAGGCAATGATAGCAGCTTCAAAAGAAGATCGTCTTGGAAAACCAGAATTTGCAAAATATGGATTTATTCCACTAGATATGGAACACGAATCTGTTTCTAAAACTTTAGAATATGCTTATGATGATTGGTGTATAGCAGTATTTGCAAAGGCAATTGGGAAAGATGATGTTTATAAAGAGTATATTCAAAGAGCACAATTTTATAAAAATATTTTAAATCCAAATAATGGCTTCATGCAGGCGAGGTTAAATGGAGCTTGGCAACAACCATTTGAACCAAAGGAAGTAAATTATAATTTTACAGAAGCAAACTCATGGCAATATAGTTTTTATGCTCCGCAAGATATTCTTAGTTTTATTGAATATCACGGTGGCAATAAGCCATTTGCTGCAAAACTTGATGAAATGTTTTCTGAATCTAATAAAACAACAGGAAACACACAGGTTGATATCACTGGTTTGATAGGGCAGTATGCGCACGGAAATGAGCCTAGTCATCATGCAGCATATCTTTATAATTATTGTGGAGAACCGTGGAAAACACAAAAATTAGTTCGCCAAATTATGACTGATTTATATTCTGAGAAACCAGACGGACTTTGTGGAAATGAAGATTGTGGACAAATGTCATCGTGGTACGTATTTAGTGCTTTGGGGTTATATCCTGTTAATCCTGCATGTGGAATATATGATTTTGGTAGTCCAATGTTTGATACAGCAATTATTCAACTCGAAAATAAAAACAGATTTAAAATAATTAGCTATGATAATAATGAGCAAAATGTATATGTTCAGAAAGTTGTTTTGAATGGAAAGGAATATACGAAAAATTATATCGAACATAGTGAAATAATGAATGGTGGAACGCTTGAGTTCTACATGGGAAGTACTCCAAATTTAAATAGAGGAATCGATAACACAGATGTTTATTTGTCGAAAATTGAAGAGTTTGTGATTACTCCAACACCTTATACAAATTATCAATTTAAGTCGTTTTTAGA
>CAYJBL010000119.1:0-5870 GCA_964368115.1 uncultured Bacteroidales bacterium | reverse complement strand
TGCTAATATCCGTGATATGTTCTACATCCACGCCAATTTGTTCTTTATCAAATGCAACTGCAACACATCCGTCAGTGTGTGCTATGCTAGTGTTGATTAACCCATCATTAAATATTGGTTTATCTGTTTTTCTATATGTCATGCTTAATGGTGTATCAGTTAGAGAGTTTTTGAGCAAGTGCTTCATCAATATATAACCTATAATGCAATTTATTTTATCTTTTATGCATTGGTATTTCGAAAAATATATATATCTCTCAAGAGGCATTTTATTACCGATTTCCAAAAGATATTTATAATCATCATAATTGTCTATTTCGCAAAAATACACCATTTTTCATCCTTACTTGTACTTAAAGTTTGTTTCGTTAAGTTTCTCCATTGTATTACTGTTTTCTATTTTGTTTGTTGTTGGGTTTTCCATGAACCCTTTTAAATACTTGTATACAACACTATCACTTTCTTTTTCGCTATTTGTTACCAGTTGATTAGAAAGTTCAGTAAAATCATCATTGGTAATCATTTGATACTCTATATTTTTATCGTCTAAATAATCACACAAATACTCAGTGTTAGGATCGTATAAATGATATGTAGATAAACGATCATCGGCATTGGATAGTCTTACTACTGCTTCTGCTAATTTATCAACTGGAGCGCTTTGTATTTTGACATGCTGCGCTGCTTCTGGCACAATACCAATTTCTTTTATCTTTTCAACTATCATTTTAAAAGCACTTGTGTCGGAATTTATTTGAAATTTTTGATCATAACTTCTCTCGCTGATATAACCTGTTCTATATATGCTACATGTAGCTCCTTTTTCTTGAAAATTTCTAACTAATTGCTCAGCTTTATATTTAGTAAGCATATAGGCATCGTGTGTATAATCTTGTCCAACGTCCAGACTATCTTCAGAGAAGATAATACCCTCTCCTTTTTGCTCAGAAACATTTATTCCTGATACTGTAATTGTTGACATATGTTCCATGCTAGCTCCTATAGGTGAAGTCAATTTCAATAAATTATAAACTCCATCAACATTAACTGTTTTTGCTTCCTCTACAGAAGTAAAGTGACTTACGTTTGCTGCGCAATTGTACACGGTACCTAAATTTTGTTCTAATTCTTCGTATACTTCTTTGTTTAACCCAAGTTTTTCTTTAGCGATATCTCCGCATATTATTTTGATTCTAGGGTTTTCCAAATACTTTGAATTATCAAAGTAAAAATTGGTTGCTTCTTTTAGTTTTTTAGGATTTCTTACTAAACAATAGATATTTGAGTTTGTGTTGTTTAATGTGTAATCAAGTATATGAGCTCCTAGGAATCCATTTGCCCCTGTGATTAACACACTAGTTTTATTGTTTTTAGGTAAACATTCAATAGAATTGATGTCATAGTTCATGATGTTAATATCTTTCAAGTTTTTATTACCATTTAGAACCTCTTCCATATCTTTAATCGTTGGATTTTTCGAAAAATCCGCGGGACTTAATTGTTTAGATAATTTTCTTTCTATTTTAATTATCATGTCAATTAGTACTTTCGATGTTCCTCCTAATGCAGCGAATGGTGTCTCTACTCCTATTTTCTTTCGCTTTAAAACTTCTTCCCATATATTTACTAATTCATTTTGTAAATCTGTATTGGCTTCTACATAGCTATTTTCTAAGTATGCTTCTAGGTTTACATCTGGTATACTCTTTCGATCTAATTTTCCAGATGAAGTTAGTGGGATTTTATCCATTTCTACAAAAATAGGTGGTACCATATAAGATGGTAAAACTTTTTCTAAATGATGTTTAATCTCGGTTTCACTTAATTTTGTATTTTCTTTTAATTGGTAATAACCAACTAAGAATTTTTCTGCTTGGTGTTGCTGTACTTTTACTCCTGATAATAATATATTAGGATGAGTTCTTAGTTCTTTTTCTATTTCTTCTATTTCGATTCTCAATCCATTTATTTTTATTTGATTGTCCATTCTTCCTATAAAAAACAATTCATTTTCGGGCGTTAGATAAGCATAATCACCTGTTTTGTACATTCTCTTACCGGTTTTTTGATCTAGGAAAAATTGTTTTTTTGTTATTTCTGGTCTTCTATAGTAACCTTTCGCCACTCCGTCTCCTATTACTGCAATTTCTCCTAAAGTTCCTGGGGGCAATACTTTGTTGTTTTTATCCACGAGATAAACGGCAAAATTTTGAGTTGGTTTACCAATTGTTACTTCTTTATTGGTAATTTGCTTTTTTGTATTGAAGACAGTTGTTTCAGTCGGGCCATATAAATTAAAAGCAGTAGCATTGGGGCATTTTTCATTGATTAAATCAACTAAGGTTGAATCTATTTTTTCTCCGCCTAAAATAATTGTTTTTGCATTGTGCCACGAATTATCTTGACATGCTTCTAAATTTTGCTTCATTCTTGTTGGTGTCAATATTACAAATGAGTTTTGTTCTCTCTTTAATATTTTTTCAGCTGAGCTTATGCTTGTTACTTCTTCTTCGTTTGTTAATACTAATTTCTTACCATTTCCTAATGCCATCATTGTATCCATCAGGAAGGCGTCAAACGACATAATCATAAAACTGACTAGAGTATCACAATTTTGAATTAACTCTTTATTATTATACGCCATGTTGACAACACCAGCATCTGTAATCTCAACAACTTTTGGTTTTCCTGTCGATCCTGATGTATGGATAACGCAGAAGGTTTCATCCTTGTTGTAATTCTTTGAATTCTCTATATTTTCTGCTTGTTTATTCCAATTGATTGTGTTGTTATTGATATTGATTTTTTTAGTATTTACTTTGTTATACTCGCTTCCATAGCTGACGAATTTGGTTGCATAAACTTCTTCCATTAAGTAATCAATTCTTTCTTTTGGATAAAGTGTATCATCAATTATAAAATAAGCTTTTCCTAATTTTCTGACAGCAAGTAAGCTTGCTATTGTATAAAAACTTCTATTACCTATGATTGGTATTATATCGTCATTTGTTATATCACTTTTACTAATTTCTTCAGCTATTAAATTAGCCATATTATTCAACTCACTATATGTGAAAACTTTGTCTTCAAACTGTAGTGCAGGTGAATTTGGTTTTTCTTTCGCGTGTTTTTCAAAAATATTAATTAAGGATTCAGTAATTGGAATATCTGTTAGAATGTTTAGTGCTTTATACCTGTTAATATCATTAATTGTCAATAATTCTAGTTCATTTATTTTAATTTGCGGATTTTCTATTACTTGATCCATTATATTTGTAAATCTGTCCATTAAGTTTGCTATTTCTGGTTCTTTATATAATTCTGTTTTATAATCTATGTTTATTTTTAGACCAGAATCATCTCGGTCGTCTATATTAATAACTAATTCGTTATTTTGAACTCCGGTAAAATACCATTCAGTAGTAAGATCAAGTTTTGGTAAATCGTCACTTTCAAACACCTTAGCATTTTGATAAGATACTGCTATGTCAAATAATTTTCCTGAATACTGATGCTTGTCGTATATGTCGTTTTGCAAATCAGAAAACGGATATGCTTGACGACGAAACATAGCCATTTTTTGTTTTTTTATATTTGTCACTACATCATTATAATTATCTGTATCGTTGATTTTAATTTGAAAAGGATTCGTACTAACGAACATTCCCATTACGTTACGTTCCTTACTATTTGTCCTGTTTAAAACCGGTGATCCTATTGTTATATTGTTTTCACCTGTTGTACGAGATAGATAAGATAAGATTATTGACTCGAAAAAAACAGCTTCTGGAATATTGTTTGTTTTACAAAAGTCTCTGATTATAGAGGTTTTGTCATTTTCTAAATTCACACTATATCTATTAGCATTTATGTTTTCGCTGTCATTTAGTGCTGTTTTAATTAATGGTGGTAGTTCTACATATTCTTCGCTATACGCTGCTTTGTCTTTTGAATATTTGTTACTCTCTTTATATTCTTTTTCTCTATTTATTAACAATTGATAAGATGGTTTGATTTCATCATCTATTGCTTCGTTTTTTAGTCTCTTTGAGTAATCTTTAATCAAATGTTGTCCGACAAGTCCTGCCGAAAACCCATCTGCTATCAAATGACTCAATTTCCAATAAAAACCAAATTGGTCATTTGAATATTTAATAATTTTAAAATCTGTCAAACTATCATCTGGTAATTTCATTCTTGCCATTTCGTTTAAGATGTTATTCAATTTTTTTTCGTCATCTATATTACTAAAGTCAAGAAACTCTATGTCTTCTTTTTGGTATCTTTCAAAACTTTGATACGGTGTATTATCTATTTCATATATTTTTGTTCTTAAACTATCATTCTCTTTAATCATTTGATTTATTGTTTCGTTAAAAAGGTTATAATCAAACTTTGTGTTTTTAATAATAGCTTGTCCTGCAATATATGATATTGCAGTATCTGGATACTGTTTTGATAAATCCCAAATATTTTGTTGAGGATTTGTTAATTTGTACTTTTCCATTTTGAATCTCTCCTAGTCTTACTATCTATATAATTATAGCACTTATTTATTAATATACAAAACTTTTTTTACAAAATATGACTTTTATCGCAACTGCTTTTTTAGTTATTAAAATGGCTGCATAAAAAAACGTCCAAAAGGACGTTCCGCCGAGACGATAAAACCTGCTTTAAACAGGTGGGTGTCCCAAGGTTAGCATTAGGATCCTTATTTAAAATAAGTATTCAACACCGCTCACCAATATCCGGACTCCCGTATCGATATAACTTAGTCGGTTTTATAAACGACGGTCGCGTATCTTTCAGACATCTTTAGTATAGCACTATCGTTATGACATTTCAAGTATTTGTGATGACTTTACATGTTAATGTTTATTGGATTTTTTGTAGATATGTGCACTTTCTTCTGTTTTGCATACATTACACTAGGTGAAGTTATGTATTATACTTATAAAAATATCCATCTTTATTACGAGAAGTTTGGAAGTGGAAAAAAAGAAATGATTATTTTACCAGGATGGGGTCATAATAGAAAGACTTTTGATAATACAATTGATGAGTTTAAGAGTAAATATTCTATTTATATTGTCGACTATCCGGGTTTTGGTAATAGTCCTTTCCCTAACAAGGACTTAACTATATTTGATTATACTGATATGATAGTTAGTTTTATTAAATATTTAAATCTTACGAATCCTGTTATTATTGCCCATTCTTTTGGTGGTAGAATTGCTCTTGTAATGAATGGTTGTTACAAATTTCCTATTAGTAAAATGATATTAATAGGAAGCGCTGGTATTAAACCAAAAAAAACTATTTGTAGTTTGTATCGGAAATATAGATATAAATTTTTGAAAAGATTAGGCTGTTTTTTACCGAAGAAGAAACGTTTAAAATATTTTAGCAAATTACTTAACAAGTACGCATCTAGTGATTATTTAAGATTGAGTGACAGACAAAGAAAAACTTTCATCAACATTGTTAATCAGGATCTTACTTTTTGTTTAGAAAAAATAAAAGCTTCTACGCTGTTGATATGGGGAGAAGAAGATCTATCTACGCCTATTAAAGATGGTATTAAAATGAATAAACTTATTAAAGACTCTGGATTAGTTACTATTAATAAGGCTAGTCACTTTTGTTATTTAGAACAACCTAAATATGTTAGTTTAGTAATCAGAGAATTTTTGAAAAATAAAACCAAGAATAATTAGTTCTTGGTTATTTTTGTCATTACTTCTTCTAATGTAATTACACTACTTGCTTCTTCTATTCTTGATTTGTATTCATATAATCCTTCATCAATATTTCTTCCGATAACAACACGATGTGGTATTCCTAATAAATCACTATCTTTAAATTTA
>CAYJBL010000118.1:0-5955 GCA_964368115.1 uncultured Bacteroidales bacterium | reverse complement strand
GTCTTCGTCGGGTAAGTATGGAGGTAAACTTTGAGTCCATAGTATTTCTTTACCTATTTCATTTGAAACGACATCGTGTAATGTACGAACAAAATTATCCAAATCTTCTATAGAAGAGAAAATCGGAGTAATTATTTCAATTTGACTTTCTGAAAAATCTGTGGTAATATATTGATTTGTTTCTTTCGACCCAAATATTTTTGGGTGAGGTGTTAGAGCTAGATGTCCGTGCTCATCAACTCTTAGATTTTCTTTCTCTAATGCAAATTCGCCCTGCAACAATAAAGGGGCGATTTTTTTTAGTATATCTTGATTTATCATAAATGTAATTTTAATAATTTTCTATATTCAATTTGATATATAACAACTGAAACGCATCCTTTTATTATGCTTGTAATAGAAATACTCCACCATACCCCTAAAATTCCTAATTCAGTACTACATAAATATAAGGCCAATGGAATGCGCAATGACGTAAAGATGATACTTATAGTAGCAGAATATTGTGTTAAACCTTGACCATTAAATGCTCCTCCTGTAATCATTTCTGCAGTCATAAATATTTGAGAAATTCCAATTATCAACAAGTATGAAGCACCTATTTGTATTGTATTTGGATTATCCACAAAAATGGAGATTAGCTGTGAAGGATAAATTAAGAATAATGCTGTGCTACATATTGCTATAACAGCTCCAATGATTATCGCTGTTTTATAATATCGTTTTATATCAAGTATTTGTTTTGCGCCATAAGCATGTCCAGTTGCTATAGATAAAGCATGAGCCACGCCATGTACCATCATATAAGTTAATCCTTCGACTTGAAGTCCTATTTTTTGTGCGGCAATAGCTTCCGAACCAAACGAGGCAATAATTTTTCCTATTACAATTGCTATCAACGAGAATAATATTCGTTGAGTAGCTCCAGCCCCACCAACCTTTAATAAAGTCGTATAAATATTTGTATTTATATTTGAAAAATTAATCGAAATTAAATTCCGTTTTCGTACAATAATAAATAAGTAAGCAAATGTAACACACCATGAAACTATTGTTGCCCAAGCTGCTCCATCAACTCCTAGATCTAAAGCAAAAATAAAAATAGGGTCTAGAACCATATTTACAATATTACCGCATAACACAGCTCTAAATGATAATTTAGGCAAACCATGAGAGTTTAATATATCTGAGAGCCAAATATTTGTATACGAAACAATAACACCTAATGAGGTAATTCTAAGAAAAGATGCAGCTGTCGCACTTACAATTTCACTTTCAATACCAAGAAGCGCAATTAATTGATGTGGAAAAACCATCAAAACGAATGCACACAAAGCACTTAAAATCATACCTATAAGCGCAGCTGCTGATATATATTTTTGTTTTAGTTCGCTATTGTTTGCTCCATAAGCATGAGAAACTTTAATAAGAGTTCCAATAGAAACAATACTAAATATTGCCATTCCTAGCTGAATAAAAAATACAGCACTCCCAACAGCAGCCACAGCATCACTACTAATACGGCCAACCCAATAAAGATCGACCATATTATACACCATATGAAGCAATAGAGATAAAATAATTGGAGAAGCCAATTTAATCAACTTTATGGTGTAATCACTTAATTTCAAATATTTATATAGCGATGATACAATGCTCACTTTTCACTTGTTTGTTGTTCGCAAAATTACGAATAAAATTATATACTGACAAGAATTATTATTTTAAATTTCCTATAAAAACATGTTTTTAGCCTCTGCGATTAATTTCTATCTTTGCGGCAAAATTTAGATAACAGATGATTTCAGTAGATTCATTAACCGTTGAATTTAGCGGGCAAACACTTTTCAAAAATATATCTTTTGTAATAAACGATACTGACCGAATAGCATTAATGGGTAAAAATGGAGCAGGAAAATCCACGCTTCTTAAAATTCTAGCTGGTGAGCGACAAGCAACTCGTGGCTCTATTTCGGCTCCAAGTGGCAGCGTTATTGCTTACCTCCCTCAACATTTGATGATTAAAGACGACAAGACAGTTTTTGAAGAAGCTAGCGAAGCGTTTGCAGAGGTTAATAAAATGGAACATAGCATTAACGAAATAAATAAAGAATTAGAAACTCGCACCGATTATGAGAGCGACGCATATATGGAGTTAATTGAAAAAGTAAGTGCTTTGAGCGAACGTTTTTATTCAATTGAAGATCGCAATTACGATGCAGAAATAGAAAAGACGCTGCTTGGGCTAGGTTTTCTTCGCTCCGATTTCTCACGCCTAACTTCTGAATTTTCTGGTGGCTGGCGCATGCGTATAGAATTAGCTAAAATGCTTTTACGCAATCCAGATTTGATTCTACTAGATGAGCCCACAAATCACCTTGATATCGAATCGATACAATGGCTCGAAGATTTTCTAATAAATTCGGGAAAAGCTGTAGTAATTATTTCCCATGATAGAGCATTTGTTGATAATGTAACAAATCGAACTATTGAAGTTACTATGGGGCGTATTTACGACTACAAGGCAACATATTCTCATTTTTTAGAACTTAGAAAAGAGCGACGAGAACAGCAGCAACGACAATACGATGATCAACAAAAAATGATTGCTGAAACTAAGGAGTTTATTGAACGATTCAAAGGGACTTATTCTAAAACTTTGCAAGTTCAGAGCCGTGTAAAAATGCTTGAAAAATTAGAAATTGTTGAGATCGATGAAGTTGATAGTTCTCAGCTAAAACTTAAATTTCCTGCTGCTCCTCGTTCTGGAGATTTTCCTGTGATTGCTAGTGAAGTTGGAAAATATTACGATGATAATCTGGTTTATCAAAATGCATCGTTCACAATAAAACGTGGCGAAAAAGTTGCTTTTGTTGGAAAAAATGGTGAAGGAAAATCTACGATGATGAAATCCATAATGAAGCAAATCGAATTTGACGGAAATATACAACTTGGACATAATACACAAATAGGATATTTTGCTCAGGATCAGGCTGCCGAACTTGACGAGAACATTACTATTTTCCAAACTATTGATGATATTGCAGTAGGAGATATTCGGACAAAAATTCGAGATATACTTGGGGCTTTTATGTTCAACAAAGAAGATTCAGAAAAGAAAGTAAAAGTACTTTCAGGTGGCGAGCGTCAGCGATTGGCAATGATAAAATTACTGCTAGAACCTGTCAATCTACTTATTCTTGATGAACCTACAAACCACCTTGATATGCGCACCAAAGATGTACTAAAACAAGCATTAAAAGAATTTGATGGTACAATTATTATTGTTTCGCACGACCGCGATTTCCTTGATGGATTAATTTCTAAAGTCTATGAATTTGGGAATAAAAAAGTAGTTGAACACCTTGAAGATATTTATGGGTTCTTACGAAAAAAGAATATGGAATCGCTAAGAGAGGTTGAAAGAAAAGGGTAAATGCATTTTTAAGAAATAAATAATAGTTTAGCATATTTACAAACTTAACGTGCAGCAATACAATGAGCGAAACTTCCTCTAGAGATTGCCGTGTCTATAATCTTCACAATGCTATCGTAGATACTAATATTTCCCCAAGAACCTATTTTTGCTCTTCAGCTTTCATTTTTTCTATCATGTGTATAGCGTCTTGATCACCTTGCACAGCAGCTTTTTGAAACCATTCTAATGCTATTTCTCTATCTTTACTGATATCTTCTATTCCATCAAGATAATATATTCCCACATTATACTGAGCTTGAGCAAATCCTTGCTGAGCTGATTTAAGAAACCAATCGTAGGCTTGTACAAGGTCTACTTCCGTTCCAAATCCAAAAGCGTAAAAAGTTCCTAAAATAAATTGCGCATCAGCAAACCCTTGTTCTGCAGATTTTTTCATCCAGTCAATTGCTTTATTGAAATCCTTTTGTAGGTTCCCGAGACCATCTCTATAGAATATTCCAAGATTATATTGAGCAATCATATACCCTTGTTCTGCAGATTTTTCAAACCAGTTAAGTGCTAATTCTTCATTTTTAGGTGCATGTTCACCACCTAAGAAGTATAAAGATCCAAGATTATATTGAGCCATTGCCGAGCCTTGATTTGCGCCCTTTGTGTATATCTCAAATGCCTTTTTGTAATCCTGCGTCACACCAAAGCCATTCTCATAACACACTCCTAAATAATATGCTGCATCTGGTTCACCAGCTTCATACGCTTTTGTAAACCAATGCAATGCGATAGAATCATTTTCTGAAACCAAATACCCTAAAGAATAATACTCTCCAAAAGCAATTTGAGCTTCTGGCAAACCTTGAATAGCTGCTTTTTCGAACAGCTGCAAAGCTTTTTGATGATCTTCTGCTAGGCCACATAAACCATCTCTATACATGCGAGCTAATACAAATTGTGCATAATCATAACCTGCATCAGCAGATTTAGTCACCCATTCAAATGCAAGCTCACAATTTACAGAAACTCCTTCGCCTGTCATATAGCTTATACCTATGTTACACATAGCTTTAATGTTTCCTAATCCTGCCGCTTCTTCAAAAAGTTTAAACGCATTTTCATGATCACCTTTCTCGTAATAAACTTCGGCTCTATCCATAAGGTCTTGACCTGGTAATGATTTTTCTTCTTGCGAAAATATATTCACAGATAAAATTAATGCAATAATTAATAAAATTGTACTTTTCATTTTTTTCAATTTATAGCTTTATTTGCTGCAAAGATGTATTTTTTTTTCGATAAATAATTCTTAATCGTATATTAAAACAAAAAAAAATAGGTTTAATATCGATTTTTAAATCTATTTTCTAGATATTCCACGCAACTTAAACTATGCAAACAATTGCAAATACATGTTTCTATAAATCATTTCATAAATAAAAAAACTCTTTCATAAATAAAAACTTATATATATCTTCGCGAAAATTTTAAAACACACTATTTAATATAAAATTATGGGAAAAAAAATTCTATTATGGGTAACATCTATCCTAGCATCATTGTTTGTAATCATCGTTTTACTTGCTGTGTTTTCAGACGACACAAGTGAAACGACAAAGCCGTCTAAACTAGCTGGTTCTAATTATGAAGAAGAGTCATCAGAATATGAAGAGTATGATTCAGATATGCCATCATCACGCACCACTTCCGACAATCCTAATGATTATGGTTTTGCTATTGGCAGATTAGAAGTTTTTGAAGACAAGTTTTATCCTTCGCTAGCTTTATGGAACTCGCACCAAGATGATCCGTCGGACTTTTTCTATTCATTTTTTGTTAATGTCCCATACGAAGGTGCAGTAATACGTATCACAGTTGAAGAGACCAATTTGAATGAAGAAACTATTATTCAATTTGTAGGAGATGAAACTGGAGAAATAGAATATATCCCGACAATTAAGTGGAAATATGAAGAGCTTGCAAAATTGTCACAAGGTGGGACAGCAACTCTTACTTGCATTTTACAAATTGATGGAGAAGAAGTTGACAGAATCAATTATGTAATAAAATATCGTCCAATTAACGAGTGTGTATTTGGTTATTACGAAGATGAAGATGATGATGGCGAAGCAGAATGGGTTAATACAGACGAAATGTTTGCATTATACGTAAACGAAGATTATCCAGAAATAGATGAAATTTTGAGTGAAATTCTAGCAAAAGATAGATCTCGTACATTTATTGGATACCAAGGTGAATACGAAGATATGATTAGCCAAATTTATTGGATTTGGGAATATTTTTCAGAAAAAGGAACAAGATATAGCAGTATAACATCAACTTCTAATGAAAGTGAGAATATTGGTATGCAATATGTTCGTTTCTTCGATCAAGTTATTAATAACAACCAAGCAAACTGTGTTGATGGTTCTGCATTACTTGCATCTATTTATCGCAAAATAGGCCTTGATGTGTATTTGGTAATACTTCCTGGGCACGCACAAATTGCAATTCATTTCCCTTAT
>CAYJBL010000117.1:3743-6005 GCA_964368115.1 uncultured Bacteroidales bacterium | reverse complement strand
ATTTTGAAGAAAAACACAATTACAAACTGCAATCAGATATAAATAAGGTGATTGTGATAGGTGAAGGTAGTAGCTGTCCGTCGTGCGAAAAATCATTTGCCAATGTTGCGTATCACTATCTCTCTGATAGTTCGGTATATTTAGTTACAGCAAGTGGCATGCGTGTAAATGTTGGTCAGTTTTTGGAATCCGATAAAAATTGTTTTTTTGATTGGGAACTTGATACCGACGAATTTCCAGAGCTAAAAAGTGCACGAGTTATTTATTTGAAAAATTCGGCAGTTGATACGGCAATTGTTATAAATTCTGTAGATTTAAGGGAGCAATTAGAATTTTTTATGGATGGAGATTCTGTTGTTTTTAGTTATTAATAAGCGAGGTAAAATTGATAATAGATGCTACAAGATGCAATTTTTACGATGATACACTCGTTTAAATTTACGATTAAATAAATTATTACTATGAAGAAAAATAAAAGCGTGCTAATTATTATTTCATTAGCGATGTTATTACAAAGTTGTAATATAATTTCGATGTGTAGAGAAACCGACAGAAGTATAAAAAAATCTTATCGCTATGAAAATCAAATAGGACTAACGGTAAGTGAATTAAAAGATTTTTTACAGTCGGATACAGAGCACTACAAAATACTGATATTTTTTAGTCCATGCTGTGGCCCATGCCATGAACATTTTAAAAGAGTATATAAGAACTTTTATACTGAAAGGGATTCTACAAAAGTCAAGTTTTTATTTATAAATACCGATTGTGGTGGCTTAAAACATACAGAAAGTTATTTAAGCAATTATGGAATTAATGAGCAAATTTATTTTATTAGAGATACAACTTCTGAATATTCTGTTAATAATCCTAGAAGGTATAACAATATTCTGAATTATATTTTTAATCTAAAAGATGATAAAAAAATAACTGAAATTTACGGAATCCCAATTTCTTGTATTGTCAATAAAAATAACGAAGTAAAACTAATGAAATGTAAATATCAAAATGATTCAATTCTCCGAACTATTCCAATGCCTTTACATGAATTGAAAACTAATGATATTACAAAAATCAATTATACAAATATTGGTGAAACGGAAATAATAGAATATGACTTTTGCTCTCCTGATGGTTGTGAATAATTTTAATTAGCACAAAAATGAAGGAAATGGAATATAAATTATTTTTAATAATATTTGTTTCGTATACAATTACTTATATGTAAATTTCAGTATTATCAAATTATTTTACCTACGAATGTTTCGTATACAAAGAGTGAAAACTGATTTAATTGCATGAGTCATAATTTATACTTAGTTTTGTTGAAAGAATAAAGAAAATCAGACTTAACTAAAATAGAACTAGAAAATCAAATGACAATAAATATAAAAGGAGAATTAGTAAATTTAGACAAACCTCTAGTAATGGGAATATTGAATATTACTCCAGATTCATTTTTTTCAGGTAGTAGATTGGGCTCTTATGAAGAAATTTCTCAGCGAATATCAAATATGCTGAACGACGGTGCAGATATTATCGATATTGGAGCAATGTCGTCTCGTCCAGGTGCAGGAATTATTTCGGCTCAAGAAGAACTAGATAGACTTATGCCTGTTTTAGAGGTAATTAAAGTTGAATTTAGCAATAATGTTTTTTCAATAGATACAATTCATGCTTCGGTTGCGAAAAAATCTGTTTTAGATTATGGAGTAGCAATTGTAAATGATATTTCGGGTGGAGACTATGACAGTAAAATGTTTGAGACAGTGGCAGATTGTGGAGTTCCATATGTAGCAATGCACATGGTCGGAACACCAGATAGCATGCAGCAAAATACTCAATATAAAAACCTATTAGACGATTTAATATATTACTTTTCAAAAAAAATATCACAGGCAAATGCAGTAGGACTTAATGATTTAATCGTGGATCCTGGGTTTGGTTTCTCAAAAACTTTAGAGCAAAATTTTGAGATTCTAAATAAACTAGAGCAATTCGGTATTTTAGAAAAACCTATCTTAGTTGGAATATCTCGTAAATCGATGATACAAAAAACAATAAACTGCAATGCCGACGAAGCACTAAATGGAACAAGTGTTGTAAATACTATTGCACTAATGAAAGGAGCAAATATTCTAAGAGTTCATGATGTTAAAGAAGCAAAAGAAGCAGTAGAAATATATTTTAAACTTAAACAAACCAACGAATCAAAATAAATCATAATTTTGCCGATATGATTACAGCGTTTATACATATTAG
>CAYJBL010000117.1:2122-3733 GCA_964368115.1 uncultured Bacteroidales bacterium | reverse complement strand
AATTCTTGATATACTAGATATACTTTTGGTAGCATTTTTATTATATCAATTGTATTCTATGATAAAAGGTACAGCTGCGATACGTATCTTTGTTGGAATATTTATTATTTACATTACTTGGCTTATCGTAAAAGCGATGAAAATGGAATTGATAGGTTCTATTATGGGGCAAGTAATAGGAGTAGGGATGATTGCTCTAATTGTTGTTTTTCAACAGGAAATAAGACAATTTTTATTGCTATTAGGAAATAAATATATAAAAAGTAGTAAGTCGTTCTCGTTTCGGAGTATTAAATTAGAATCTGGATTTACAACAGAAAATATTGCGATTATTGCTGATTCAGCAATAGAAATGGCGCAAACTCGCACAGGAGCTTTAATTGTTATTTCAAAAGACAGATCACTTAGATCGATAGAAGAATCTGGAGAAATAATAAACTGTGATATCAATAAGCAGATGATAAAATCTATATTTTACAAAGATGCACCTCTTCACGATGGAGCAATTTTGATTACTGAAAATAAGATACTTGCAGCAAAATGTATATTGCCATTGTCATCGACAACTAATTTAGATAAAGACTATGGATTAAGACATAGATCAGGTTTGGGGCTGACAGAAGTATCAGATTCAATTGTAATAATAGTTTCGGAGCAAACAGGAAAAATAGCTATTGCTCAGCAAGGAAAAATCTATAAGATTACAGAACTAAATAGATTAAGTAAAATAATTACTAGTTTTCTTCGAAAAGGAGAACAAGTAGAATCTTAGTTTAATAAGACTCTACCATTAACCTAGTTAGTTTTATTTCGAAATATCTTCAACTTCTTTCTCGATTTTATTTTTTACGCGTAAAGCAAATTCTTTAACGGTTTCGTTTTCTGACGCGCTAAGAACAGATAGAATTTTTACGTTTATTCTAGTTAAAAATTGAGGTATTCTTATTTTGTGATATGTTGCACGTTCAGAGCCTGTAATAGCAATTGGAAGAACAGGAACATTTAGTTCTTTACTTAATATTGCAAAACTCTCTTTAAAATCGTTCATAGTTCCATCTGTAGAGCGAGTTCCTTCTGGGAAAATAATAATACTTTTTCCTTTTTGTAATACTTGATACATTTTTTGCAAAGAAGTTTTAATATTACTATTTATATTCATCAAAATAACATTATTTCTTTTTGACATGTATACAGAGAATTTATTGCTAAAATGTTTATCTTTAGCGAAAAAGAAAACATTGCGGGCAGCATTCCACTTTAACGCAGAGGTAATAAATGCAGGGTCGAATCCGCTACGGTGGTTCGCTACGTATATGCAGGCACCATTTGGAATATTGTCAATACCAGTCTTTTTTACTCTGTAGAAGATACTGAAACCAAATTTTAAGAAATAGAACATGAACCAGTGTACAAAACTTGATTTTGGAAGGTTGATAGGTTCTTTTGTTTCATTAAATATTTGTTTCCATGAGATTGATCGTAAACTTTGTTCTGATGAGTGCTCTTCTACGTAAGCTGCAAGTTTATTTAATGTAGAAAGTTCGTTCATTTGTCGTTCTTGAATTTCTACTCCAAAGTTTTCGGCAATGTATGCAATTAAAGCAATGCGAC
>CAYJBL010000117.1:0-2112 GCA_964368115.1 uncultured Bacteroidales bacterium | reverse complement strand
ATGGTCGTCGCCGTTAGCAAAAAGACCAGTTTCTTCGTCAAGAGTTTTTTTGATTGACAAGTAGATTTTGCTTTTGCCAGATAAATCATCTTTAACTTTTTCGGCTTCTTTTTTTGTGATAAAAGAGCTTAATTTATAACGTTGTATTTTTCCTAGTCGAGTTTTTGGAATTTCTTGCGAAGTAATATGGAAGTTAAGGATTTTTTTGTAATCCATAGTCGAAGCATTATAATTTTCAATTTCTTCTCTTACGCATTCTTCTATAGATTTTCCAGTATTTTCTCTAATTGCGTTCATATCTGGAACAATGATAGCTTGTATGGTATCATTAAATAGGAAAACCGCAATGTCGCTAATTGATTTTGCATCAGCGAGAAGAGAATGTTCAATCTCTACAGGATTTATATTTTTTCCATTAGAAGCAATAATTATTTCTTTGATTCTTCCTGTGATTGCTAGTCTATTTTTTGCATCAAATACTCCAATATCACCAGTATGTAGCCAGCCATCTTTAATTATTTGAGCTGTTTCTTCTGGTCTGTTATAGTATCCTAGCATAACGTTTGGACCTTTAACAAGGATTTCGTTTTCATCCGAAAATTTAACTTCAATTCCTGGTAAAACTTGTCCGCACGAACCTACTTTTATAGCGTCGGGTCTAGTAAATGAAATCATTGGGGCACATTCTGTCATACCAAAACCTTCTAATATTTTAAATCCAAGAGCTTTGAATATGTATCCAGTTTCGTGAGAAAGTGCTGCACCACCACAGACAAGATATTCTAAGCATCCACCAAATTTTTGATGTACACTTTTGAAAATAAACTTAGAAAAACTGTAATTGTTAACAAGTTTCGACAAGCCGAATAATGCTTTTGCCGCAAAACTAGACTCTATTTTTGTTTTGATACCTTTTGCTAGAGCATCATACAATCTAGGAACGCCAATAATGGTAGTGATTTTTCCATCTTGAAGTGTTTTTAGAATTGTTTCAGGTGCTAAATTTTCTACAACATGTATTGTTCCGCCAGCATAAATAGGGGCAAGCATTGCTCCTGCAAAAGCAAATACATGATGTAGAGGTAATAATAAAATAACTCTACTATTGTTTTTAAATAAAGGAACGATATTAACTACAGCATCTAAGTTGTACCAATAGTTTTTGTAGGTTAGCATAACGCCTTTAGGCGAGCCAGTAGTTCCTGAAGTATAAATAATAGAAACAACCTGATCCATATCTCCAAATTCCATTTCTTCGACAGGTAGATTTTTAGCTTTATTTAAATCTATATCTGTCAATGAAAGAATAGGAGTATTGAAATTTTCAACTTCAACAACAGCTTCTTTAATAAAATCAAATTTATCTGGAGTTGTAAGGATTAAGTCGGGTTGACAATCACTGATAATGTATTTAAAGTCTTTAGGTGTTAGCATTATATCTGCAGGCACAACAATTGCATTTAAGCGTAAAGTTGCGTAAATAGCAAAAATATATTCTGGACTATTCTCTGAAAATATTAATATTTTTTCAGGATTTTTACAATTTTCTGTGAAAAATTGGCTGAAACACAAAGAATTTTGCAGTAAATCTTTATATGTGTATTGTGTATCTTTATAAACAATAGCCGTGTTATCTACGTGTTTTAACATTCTTGTTTTATTAGATAAAATTAGTAACTTATTGTAGGATATGTAATTCCATTCAATGTCATAATTTTTGTGAACTGCAAATTTAGTACAAAGTGTGTGCCTACCGTTAGGAATATCTAATATTTTTCAATACTAGTATGTGAATTAAATAATAATGCACTACTTTTGTGTAAAGATTACTACATAGAATGTATAAGTTTTTGAAAAAAATAAGAGAGTTTATTTTTGCCTTGATATCATGGGTTTACAAGCCTTTTAATCGTCTTGTGCCTCAGGTATCGTATACCACATTTAGTTATGGATTTAATGGTGGTGTAAATACAGCGCTTGATATATTATTGTATTTTATTATTTACAATTTTGTATTTGACCAACAAATTTTTGATTTTGGTTTTTTTGCATTTGAACCGCATATTGCTGCATTTTTAGTAGTTTTTCCAATAACGTTTACAACAGGTTTTT
>CAYJBL010000116.1:5560-6030 GCA_964368115.1 uncultured Bacteroidales bacterium | reverse complement strand
ATTCAGTGCATAAATAAAAAGTAGCCACTGCGAGGGTACAATAAAATTGCCTCCTCTAAGCATTGATACTGTTAGCATTATTCCAACCTGCATCAAAAGAGCTTTAATAATAAAAATTATTCTCCTTTTTCTAGTTTTAGCTAACTTTATTATGAGCAATAAATCGGACAATAATGCTAGCCCAAATACTGATAATATAACTATTATAAACATATTTTACAAATTAGAAATCGCGCAAAAATACAATAAAAAAAGAGACAATAATATGTCTCTTTTATAACAAATATAAAATTTTTTATTTTATCTTACATAGCCTTCCTGTAACTTTAACTTCTACTTTTTTGTAAAAAAAACCTAGCCCAGCTGGCTTAATTTTCTTAATTTCATACTGAGGATAAAACACGATATCATAACCTGGATTTTTCTGAATCATGTCGTACAATGCAATATTTATATGTCTACTTGACCAT
>CAYJBL010000116.1:3753-5550 GCA_964368115.1 uncultured Bacteroidales bacterium | reverse complement strand
ACAATAGACATTATGAAATTCTTTGGTTCCTCTCGTTTTTTTGCCAATTTTTTTGCTCCAAAAAGACAAGACCAGTCTATCCCAATGATTTTTGTACTTAGTGAAGTCCCATACACATGTTCTGAAATAATAAAATCATCTCTATCAAAATCAATTGAAGAAGAATCTTCATTAAATACTAATTTCGTTGACGAACAACTCCCTAGTAAAATCCCACAAAGAACTAATTTCAATATAAATAAATACTTTTTCATCTATTATCTTTTTATTATTATTTATCTGTCAGGTGGTACTTTCAATGAAAAATATCATTGCCTCTGGAGTAATATACAATGAGTATTTTTCATGCTCGTTTCATCATTAATTATTTTTCATTAAACTTAATTTGTTGGTAGATCAATTGTTGTAATTCACAAAGCTTATTCCATTTTCTTTCTTTAATATTTAACGAAAATATTTTCCCTTCGTAAGTAAATTGAATTGCTGGCGGAGGAGCTAATTCAAAGAATTGTACTACCTCATCTCGCGATACTGTGAGAAATATACGATTTACCCATCTTGATTTTAGCGACTCTGTATATTCTGAATTGATAGATGCTGTAAATATATCTTTGTTTTCGTGTATAATAATTAATGAATCTGGACGAATAATTTGCTCTGTAATTAGCGTAATCCCTATCCTAACACTATCCTCATCGACAAAGGTAGTTTGGTCAAATTCTAGTTCTGCCTCTTTAGATTCGAATCCTGTTTGTGCGTGGACATAATATTGTAATCCTTTTGTTGTACTACGAACTATTATTTCTTTGTCAACTCGCTGAGAAAATCCTGTTGTACAAATATTTACAACAAAAATCATTAACAATATATATCTTTTTTTCATTTGTATTTTTTTTATTTCATCGAGAATACCGTCTGCATAATATACAAAAAGAGACGATGTTTATATCGTCTCTTTTCATTAATAATTTTTTATTATTCTCCGTAAACAACTGTCGTAACTTTATGGAAAAGCATTAAAACATTGGTTGTTTGTGTATCAACATGGCTAATGTTTTTTATTCCGCCTTTTTTAGTTGCTTCGTCGATACCTGCATCACCAATTGCTACAATACCCAAAATATTCATTGCAGAAGAGGTACCTACTTTCGATCCTGCAACGTTACTAGTTACTGCAACTGGGGTTGTTACATTTGTGTAAATACCTGTCTGTAACCCGACAGCACAACTGCTCATCATTCCTGCAGCTGCAATAACAACTGCTCCTAATAATAATTTTCTTTTCATTTTTCTAAAATTTTGTAATTAATAATTAAATAATTAGCACAATAATAAGAAAAAAGAATCACTTCTCATACTATTTAGTACAAAATTTTTATGCTATCTTCAGCTTCGATATAGAATTTTGTAGTGTGAGCAGCTCTCCCAATCCAATATCCATTTACATTTTCTCCTTTAATATTTGTATTTACAGATGCTGGATTAGTAAACGGATTACTAGCTGTCATACTACTTCTATACCAGCTACTCCAAAAACTATAGCTATATATATCAATTTTGCAAAGTTTAATATATGCAGTGTCACCTATTTTATAAAATAAGCTTTCAAAGTCAAATTCTGCATTTACATCTTCAAAATCATTATAATAGTCATTATATTCTTTTCCTCTCATTACTGGTCCATATTCCATTAGTTTTCCGTTCATTACAACATCTTCTAACACATGAGAATTAAAATAAGGTCTGTAAAACCAATTTTGGTTATTAGCTTTGGTATATATCGAATAGTAATCCCCA
>CAYJBL010000116.1:0-3743 GCA_964368115.1 uncultured Bacteroidales bacterium | reverse complement strand
AAACGAAACCTATACTATCATTTATCCCAAGCAAAGAAAATCCTACCGAATCTACCGCTATTGTATCTAGGATACTTGTTGTTGCCGTATATTCTGCACTATTATATATTACCTTTAAATCGTACGAGGAATTTAATTGTCCTGTAAATTTTGTTCCTTCGTAAGCATGGTAAGGCCATTTATTTAATATTGTCGGTTTAAGTGTATCTGAGATTCCATTATAACTTACAATTACTGTTGCCATATCTTCTTTTATTATAGAATTATTCACAACCATAGTGTCAATAGGCTCAAAATATGCTAAATTCTTTGTTAAGAATACGTATGGATATTGATCTAGCTCTATTATTCCTTCTACCGTAATTTTTTCTGACGGTTTTGGAAGTTCGACACTCACATCTCTAATACATGCTATAAAAGACAAAAATGTGATAAAAATTATTATAAATTTTATGTTTTTATTTTGCATATCTTAAAATTTAAAATTCCATGTAACTGATGGTAAAATTGGGAATAGCGACACTTGTTTGGCTGCTGTTGCATACGAGCCATCTGCAACCGACCCAGAAGTTTCAAAATAAATAAAATATGGGTTTTTTCTATTATAAACATTATAAATAGAAAAATTCCACGACGACTCCCACTTATCTGTTTTTTTCTGTACGTATGTTAGAGAAATGTCTAATCTATGATATGGATCCATTCTATAAGAATTTCTTTCACCATATTCATTTGTCAATTGCCCATCAATCATATATCTTCCTAAAGGTAATGTCGTAGCATTTCCTGTTGCAAACACAAATACAGCTCCTGCTGTCCATTTTTCATTTATCAGATAAGTTCCTGTAATCGAAAGATCATGTCTTCTATCATATTTTGCAGAAAAGGGTTCGCCATTATTAATTTCATCAAACATTTTGTTTGTTTTCGACCAAGTATAACCTATCCAACCTGTGAAAGCACCTGTTCTTTTTTTCAAGAAAAACTCGATTCCATATGAGTAGCCATCTCCATAAATAAAATAATTATCTGCATTATCTCCTAAGTCATCACCTGGCATTGCCCCATCTGCATATTCTAAAAGATTGTACATATCCTTATAATACACTTCTACAGAAGATTCAAAATGATCATCAAAGAAGTTTCTAAAATATCCTACTGCATATTGTCTTCCTTTCTGAGGGGCAACTACATCACTACACGGAACCCATAAATCTGTTGGAAGAGTTGAAGCCGAAAGCGATGCAAGATGAATGTACTGCTTATTCTCCATATACGATGCCTTAAAAGAAGAATTGTTATCAATATTATATTTTATTGATGCTCGAGGTTCTATTGAATTATAATAAGCAACGCTTTCTCCTCTATCATAAACTATCGTATCAATATTATTTAGTAATAAATCATCTTTTACATATCTTGTAAATGGTCCTACTTGATTAAATAGTGAAGCTCTAACTCCTGCATACACACTCAATTTATCTGTAATTTTGTAATCATCGCCTAAATATATAGCTGCTTCATGAGCATATTGTCTTTGCGCTTCTAAATCATCGCCTGTACTGGATTCATCTCCCAAATCTATACTTACAGAATTAGATAAAAACGAATGGTAAATGTAAGTCCATCCAAATTTAATATTATGTTTTGGATTAGGAATGTATGTATAGTCTTGTTTTAATTGATAATCTCTAATACCTGAATTTTGGGAAAAACTTATTCCAGATTCACCCTCATCTCCTCCCATATTAACTTCAGTACTAAATTGATAATCAGTAAACGCAAAGCTAGTATTCGAGAAAAATTTATCCGAGAATAGATGATTCCATCTCAAAGACGCCATTGCGTTTCCCCAAGGGATACTCATTCCAAAACCAGAACCATCGCCACCTCCAAAATTAAATACATCTTTGCCATAATACGCACTTAAAAAGATTCTATCTTTATCAGAAAATTTATAGTTTGCTTTTGCATTTACATCATAAAAATAATATCCTGAACCTTTAAGCGGAGAATCACTTCCAATAAATGGTTTTATCAATAAATCAATATAAGTACGACGAGCAGAAACAATAAATGACGATACATCTTCGATAATTGGACCTTGAACTGTAAGTCTAGATGCAATAGACCCTATTCCTCCCTCTGCTGTATATTCTTTCATATTTCCATTCTTCATAGAAATATCTAATACCGAACTTATGCGACCTCCATATTGAGCTGGCATTCCTCCTTTTGAGACCTCAAGATTTTTTATTGCATCGGCATTAAAAACAGAGAAAAATCCAAACAAATGTGAAGCATTATAAACTGTTGCTTCGTCAAGAAGTATTAAATTTTGATCTGGGCCACCACCTCGCACATAAAACCCTGAATTTCCTTCTCCTGAGGCTTGAATACCTGGCAATAGTTGTATTGTTTTCAATACGTCTACTTCTCCCATAAACGCAGGAAGTGTTTTGATTGTTTCGATTGGCAACCTAAAAACACTCATCTTATTATCTTCGATATTGCTTTTTTGTTCGCTACTTACAACAGCTTCTTGGACTAAAATAGCATCGTTTTCTAATTCTAAATTTAGTCGTTTATCTCCGTCTAATATTATTTTTTTGGTTGCTTCTTTATACCCAATATATGAAATTTTTATTTCATAATTTCCTGTAGGTAAACTCAAAGAATAAAAACCATAAACATTAGTTGTTGTTCCAAATTTCTTATCTGCAGTAACTATGTTTACGCCTATTAAATCTTCTCCAGATTTACTATCTTTTATATATCCACTTAGTGTATATTGCTGTGCAAAAGACAATTTACATACAACAATAAAAAGTATAATTATGTATTTTTTCATTTCTACATAAAAAAAGCAAGTTTTACCATAACCGATAAAACTTGCTTAAAATTATATTATTAAGATTTTATTGATCTAATTTTGTAGTCAATATCGCTTGTGTCTTCTATACTCAACCACAATTCATCATTTGCAAGACGCTCTATATCAAATATTAACATTCGATCGAAAACATTAATTAAAATATCTTCCTTTTTTTCTCTAAATTCCCATGTTAGAGGTTCTGCATCCATTGGAATAGTTGCTAAACCAAGTGCAACTGATATAGAAACAGAGCCTGTTCCGTCTTTACTTAATGTAAACGTAGGATTTGATACTTTTACATTTGACAAGTCAAATCCACCTAATGACCCAAGACCAAGACTATCTAAAATTTCTTCCAAAATTCCAGAGAATGCCGATAAATCAATATTATTTGCATTAATGATTGTATTTCCTCTATGAATTTCTTGTATTCCCCATTGCCCAGTAATCCTACTCATTTTTGTACGAAGACTAATGTTTGGTCCTTCATCGTATTTACACGATGTAACAAATACAGAAGACCCAATAAACACTAACAAAATTCCAAAAATCAATTTACTTTTCATTTTTAACTATTTTTAAATTTTAATATCGCAAATAAATATATTAATATCTAATTTCGCAAATAAATTATTATACCTTTGCAATAGTTGGAATAATAAGCAATTAAGATAAATAAAATGCCATTACTTAAAGATAAACTACTATCAAAATTTGGTTCATTAATTAATACTAAATTTTTAAAGATACACTCAAGTTATAAGTTGGTAAATCTTGTTTATCATACGATTGCAGATGAAAACCTAAAACATATTACCCCACTATACAAACACAAAAATTCCACGCAATTTCATAACGATGTAAAATT
>CAYJBL010000115.1:0-6053 GCA_964368115.1 uncultured Bacteroidales bacterium | reverse complement strand
TAGTAATTTCTACTGACGGTGGCAATACATGGTCATCGACAAATACATTAAGACGATGGGATAATCAAGGATCTGAATTTGTCTATAATAATATTGCAAGAATTGGCGAAAGAGTTATTATTGATTTATCTGAATACTCTGGCAATATTTGTATTGGATTCTATGGAGAATCTACTATCAACAATGCAAACAACAATTTATTTATTGATAATATAAATATTGGCACATGTCCAATACCGATCCCTACTTCTCTATCTATAACGAATATAACTCATGAATCTGCAGAAATATCGTGGGACAGTGGATATGAAGAAAATGAATGGCAAATTGTTTATGGAGAAACCGACTCTATAAATTTAGAAACTGTAATACCTTTTGATATTTCTGAAAATTTTTATACAATCACAGGATTAAACAATAACACTAGCTATGACGTATATGTGCGAGCATTTTGTAGTGGAACAGATTCATACTCTGAATGGATAGGACCTTTGACATTTACGACCAATGAATGTATCCCTGGAACTCTTGATCTCTATGAAGATTTTTCGGCTACAATTCCATCAAATTGTTGGACTTGGGGCAAAGGAATACTAGACGAAGATGTTCAGTTTACCACACGAACAACATCAAATTGGCATAATAATAGATTTGCAAACCAAGGAAACGACGATGCTGCAAGATTAAATATATTTAACTCAGGAACGCATGAATGGTTAATCTCTCCAGTTATATACATAGATGAAGCAATTAGCTCCAATCTTAGTTTTGATCTTGCTTTAACAAAAAATAATTCTACAGATATTGCTGAACAATACGGGATAGACGATAGATTTTCAGTCGTAATTTCTACTGATGGTGGCAACACATGGTCGTCTAATAATATTCTAAGGCAATGGGATAATCAAGGCTCTGAATTTATTTTTAATGATATTTCTACAACTGGCGAAAAGATTATTATTAACTTATCTGCATATTCGGGCAATATTTGTATTGGATTCTATGGTGAATCTACTATTGATAACGCAAACAATAATCTATTTATTGATAATGTAAATATTATCAATACTTCCGTGTGTTTAAATCCTTATTCGTTCGAAGTTAATAATCTTACAAACGAAAGTGCAAATATTTCATGGGGCTCAATGGGAACCGAATCTGCATGGCAAGTTCTTTACGGAGAAACTGGCACTACCGACATTGGTAACCTTAATTTTGTGGATGTTACAGATACCACATATACAACTACTGGCTTAGAACCTGCTACTAGCTATGATGTTTATGTGCGTGCTTTCTGTGGAGAAACTGGAGAGTACTTAGAATGGATTGGACCTTTGACATTTACTACTGAAGAGTGCGCTGCATTCACTCCAGATTTCATAGAAGATTTTACCTATGGTATCCCTGAAAACTGTTGGATAAAAGCCAAAGGAGAACTGTATTCAGATCTTACCACCTCTGATACCACATTTGCATGGACAGAAGGTTATTTTGCCAATAAACTCCCTCCTAGTAATTCAGGAGCAACATTTGTAAATTTTGGTGCAGGTGGAGCAGCTAAAATCAATACTTTCGGGGATCATAAATACGAGTGGCTTATTTCTCCTATAATTGACCTAGGGGATGGTTCTACAAACTATATTCTACAATTCGATTTAGCATTAACTGCTGCTAATTTACACAGCTATCCTGAGCTAAATAATAATAATCATGATGTTTTTATTGTTATTATTTCTACCGATGGCGGATTAACCTGGAATTCTACAAATGTTCTAAGACAATGGGATAATCTAGGGTTGGAATATCCTTTAAACAATATCCAAACCAATGGAGAACAAGTAACAATTGATTTAGCAGAATATATAGGAAATATTAAGATAGGTTTCTATTTTGCTTCATTTGGATATGCTAATAACGATTTGTTTATTGATAATGTAAGTATAACAGAATATCCAAATATTGAAACTGATATTTTATCGTATTCATTTGGAGATTTAGACTACGAAAATGCAAGCATTGACACTATTACTAAAACCGTTGATCTTATTGTCAACTACGGCACAGATATTTCAAACTTAATAGCAGAATTTACACTTTCGGAAGGTGCTACTGCTAAAATTGATAATATTGAACAAACTTCAGAAATTACTGTCAATGATTTTACATCCTCACTTACCTATGTAATCACCGCAGAAGATGGAATTACAAAAACAAATTGGACTATAAATGTTTCTGTTGCTCTTAATTCTGAAACCGACATATTATCATATAGTCTTATAGGCATTCCGCATACAAGCCCTATTATCAATAATTTTAATAAAACGATTGACTTAACAGTTGCTTATGGCGCTGATCGTACAAACTTGGTGGCAGAATTTACACTTTCAGACGGAGCGACAGCGCAAATAGTTGGTATTCCTCAAGAATCAGGAATTACCTCTAATGATTTTACAAATTCTAAAATTTATACCATTACTGCCGAAAATGGTATTAACTTAGATAATTGGATTGTTACAATCAATGAAGCAGAAAATACTGCAAATACAGAAACTGACATTCTCTCATTTACATTTGGAGAATTAGATTATCTGCCTGCAAATATTGACAATATTGCTAAATCGGTAAATATTGTTGTTGATTATGGCACTGACTTGAATAGTCTTGTTGCTGAATTTACACTTTCTGACGGAGCGACAGCTTATATTAATAATAATGCTCAAGAATCGGGGATAAACACAAATAACTTCTCTAGTTCTTTAACTTATAATATCATTGCAGAAAACAATATTAATACTGCAGATTGGACGATATATGTTGAAATTGGTCCAAATACCGAAACAGATTTCCTAACATTTAGCTTAATCGATATAGGGCACACCGCTCCTATTATCGACCTAGTTAACAAAACTATTGAAACCACTGTTCCTTTTGGCACTGATATTACAAATGCTATTGCAGAATTTATACTTTCCGATAATGCTACGGCTAGTATTGATGGCACAACTCAAGAATCGGGAATTACAATTAACGATTTCTCAAGTCCTATAGTGTATTCTGTTATTGCAGAAGATGGTATTTCTATCTCAGATTGGACTGTTACTGTTAACATCGCACTCGAATTGGCTAGCTCCGAAACAGATATTCTGTCATTCACATTTGGAGAACTAGATTACCAGCCTGCAAATATCGACAACATCGCTAAAACAATAGATATTATTGTTGATTATGGCACTGACTTGACAAGTCTTGTTGCAGAATTTACACTTTCAGACGGAGCGAGCGCGACAATTGGCGAGATTGTTCAAACACCAGGAACTACTTCTAATGATTTTTCTAATCCTTTAACGTACACAGTTACTGCCGAAGATGCAACAACAACTTCGGAGTGGATTGCTAATATTACAATTGGACCAAATACTCAAGCTGACATTCTTTCATTTACATTTGGAGAATTAGACTATCTGCCTGCAAATATTGATAATGTCGCTAAGACAATAGATATTACTGTGGATTATGACACCGACCTAACTAATCTTGTTGCAGAATTTACGCTTTCAGATAATGCTACGGCTACAATCAATGGAATTATGCAAATTTCTGGAAACTCAGCTAACGATTTCTCTAATTCTATAATATATATAATAACAGCTGAAGATGCTACTACTAGCTCGGAATGGGTAGTTAATGTAACTATAGGTCCAAATACCGAAACAGATTTCCTAACATTTAGCTTAACCGATATAGAGCACACCGCTCCTATTATCGACCTAGCTAACAAAACTATTGAAACTACTGTTCCTTTTGGTACTGATATTACAAATGTTATTGCAGAATTTATACTTTCCGATAATGCTACGGCTAGTATTGATGGCACAGCTCAAGAATCGGGGATTACAATTAACGATTTCTCGAGTCCTATAGTGTATTCTGTTATTGCAGAAGATGGTATTTCTATCTCGGATTGGATTGTTACTGTTAACATCGCACCTGAATTAGCTAGTTCTGAAACAGATATTCTGTCATTCACATTTGGAGAACTAGATTACCAGCCTGCAAATATCGACAACATCGCTAAAACAATAGATATTATTGTTGATTATGGCACTGACTTGACAAGTCTTGTTGCAGAATTTACACTTTCAGACGGAGCGAGCGCGACAATTGGCGAGATTGTTCAAACATCAGGAACTACTTCTAATGATTTTTCTAATCCTTTAACATACACAATTACTGCTGAAGATGCAACAACAACTTCGGGGTGGATTGTTAATGTTACAGTTGGACCAAATACTCAAGCCGATTTCTTGACATATAATTTGGTTGGTATTGAGCACTCTATTCCTATTATTAATCCTACCGAAGGCACTATTGTCCTTTCGGTTCCTTATGGTACCGACATTACAAATGCTATTGCAGAATTTACGCTTTCTAATGGAGCAACAGCTTATATTGATGGAATTACTCAAATTTCTGGAAACTCAGCTAACGATTTCTCTAATCCTATAGCCTACGTAATTAATGCACAAGACAACTATAATTCTAGTTTATGGATTGTTATTGTTAATATTGCACCAGAATTAGCTAGTTCTGAGGCAAATATCCTATCATTTACATTTGGAGAATTAGACTATCTGCCTGCAAATATTGATAATGTCGCTAAGACTGTAAATATTGTTGTAGATTATGGCACTGATCTAACTAGCCTTGTTGCAGAATTTACACTTTCAGATGAAGCGACAGCAACTATTGCTAATACCGCACAGGAATCAGGCGTAACTGTTAACGACTTCTCTACTCCATTAACATACACAATAACAGCTGAAGACGCAACCACAAGTACAGAATGGGTAGTTAATGTTACAGTAGGTCCAAATACCGAAACAGATTTCCTAACATTTAGCTTAATCGATATTGAGCACACCGCTCCTATTATCGACCTAGTTAACAAAACTATTGAAACCACTGTTCCTTTTGGCACTGATATTACAAATGCTATTGCAGAATTTATACTTTCCGATAATGCTACGGCTAGTATTGATGGCACAACTCAAGAATCGGGAATTACAATTAACGATTTCTCAAGTCCTATAGTGTATTCTGTTATTGCAGAAGATGGTATTTCTATCTCAGATTGGATTGTTACTATTAATATCGCACCTGAATTGGCTAGTTCTGAAACAGATATTCTGTCATTCACATTTGGCGAACTAGATTATCAGCCTGCAAATATCGATAATATTGCGAAAACAATTGATATTGTTGTCGATTATGGCACTGACTTGACAAGTCTTGTTACAGAATTTACACTTTCAGATGGAGCAACAGCTGCAATTAGTGGAATTGTTCAAACATCAGGAACTACTTCTAATGATTTTTCTAGTCCTTTAACGTACACAGTTACTGCCGAAGATGCGACAACAACTTCAGAGTGGATCGTTAATGCCATTGAAGGACCTAGCAATGAAACTGATTTTCTAAGCTTTTCATTTGGTCCAATAGATTTTGTTTCTGCAGATATTGATAATATCAATAAAAGTATTTTTTTAATAGTTGATTATGGAACTGACCTTACTAATTTAATTGCTGAATTTACTTTGTCAGATGGTGCAACAGCAAGTATTTCTGGGGTTATTCAAGAATCTGGTGTTTCGGTTAATGATTTTACAAATCCAGTAGCATACATAGTTACAGCAGAAGATGGTATTACAAAAACGGCTTGGAATATATATGCAGTAGAATTACCAAATTCTGATGCAAATATTTTTGCTTACACTTTTGGAGAACAAGATTACGAAAATGCAATTATTGACCTCATAAATAAAACTATTCACTTGAGTGTTGATTATGGAACAGATCTTACTAATCTTATTGCTGAATTTTTACTTTCAGACGGTGCTACGGCGACTATTGGTGGTATTACACAAGAATCAGGCATAACAGCTAACGACTTTACAAATCCAATAACATATACTATTACTGCTGAAAATACTATTGATATTTCCGAATGGATAGTTATTGTTATTGACGGTCCAAATACTGAAGCCGAAATTTTA
>CAYJBL010000114.1:0-6149 GCA_964368115.1 uncultured Bacteroidales bacterium | reverse complement strand
GAAAGTGGTACAGGTAAGCTTATGGTTGATTTTGAGGAGTATGAAATAAAATCACCTTCCATTTGTTTTATCTTTCCACAACAGATATGTGCTTTTTCTCTTTGTGCAAGCATTAGTGGAAAAGTAATAATGTTCGATCATACAATATTTTGCTCTGAAATTTTAGCAACAGAACTAAAAGAATATAATGTAGACTTACACAAACGAGTGAATGTTATAAACTATCAAAATAGTAAAGAAACTTATTTTAAGGAAATTATTAGTCTTATTAAACATATTAAACGTGTTGAGGAGCCGTACAATAATATTCGTAAAATTGAAATCAAGTTTCTTACAAAAATTATAATTTTAAAAGTTATAGATTCTACGGCGTCTGATAGTTTTAAAGGTGTGAAAGATAAAGAATTAGATCTATTTATGGAATTTAGGAGAATTGTAGATAATGATTTTAGACATGATAGGAAAGTACAAAATTATTGCGATAGGCTAGGTATTTCTGCAAAACGCCTAAATATACTTTGTAAACGATATGGAAATAGTACAGCGTTAGAGCTTGTGCATGAACGGCTTTCGCTAGAGATTAAAAAATTACTAATATATGAAGAGATGCCTCTTAAAGAAATAGCGTACTCGCTCGGTTTCGATTCCCAATCGGCATTAAATAAATTTATTGGGCAAAAATATAATTGCACACCTACTGAACTAAAAAAGAAGATGAATATATAATTATATATTTGCGCCATTTTATAACACAATGGCGCAAATGTATAATTTTATTATTATACATAAATATAGTTTTGCATCATAAAAATTTAAAATATCATTATGGCAAAATTATTTCAAACACAAGACTTATACCATGGTCTTGGATCTCTTTCGGAGTTAAAAAATATTTCAGGTAAAAAAGCAGTAATTGTAATTGGTGGAAAATCAGTTCGTGAAAATGGTTATCTTGCAAAAGTTGAAGCTATTCTTGACGAAATAAACATTGCACACTCAGTGTTCGATGGTGTTGAGCCAGATCCTTCTATTCATACAGTACGCAAGGGCGCTGCATTTTTTACTCAAGAACAACCAGATTGGATTATCGGTTTAGGTGGATGTTCGGCTATTGATGCAGCAAAAGCAATGTGGGCAATTTATGAACATCCAGAACTTTCATTTGAGCAAATGATAAAAGTATGTGGTATTCCTGCACTTCGCAATAAAGCTCGATTTGTAGCAATTCCAGCAACTAGCGGAACAGGAACAGAAATTACAGCTCTTGCTGTTATCACAGATCGTGAAAAAGGAGTTAAATATCCACTAGTGTCACACGAATTACTACCAGATTTATCAATCGTTGATGGAGAATTATGTAAAAGTATGCCAAAAACTGTTACTGCGAATACAGGGCTTGACGCACTTACTCACTGTGTAGAAGCTTATGTGTCGAATATCGATGATAATTACGCTGATGCTCTTGCAAAAGGTGGAGTTGAATTGATTTTTGCAAATCTTGAAACAGCATATAATGAACCAGAAAATGGTGCAGCTCGTCAAAATATGCACGATGCATCTTGTCTTGGTGGTTATGCATTTACAAATGTTTGGTTAGGAATTGCACACTCGTTGGCTCATCAAATTGGTGGCCAGTTTGGTATTCCTCATGGATGTGCAAACGCTATTGTTCTTGCAAACGTTATCCGTTTCAACTCAAAAGCTACAGACAGATATAATGCACTTGCAAAACTTGTAGACGCTACTGATGCCGAAGGTTTTGCTCAAGCTGTTGAAGCTTTACGCGCAAAAGTTGGTATTGTAAGTTCTGTAAAAGAGTACGGAATTTCAGAAACTGACTGGAATGCTGTAATTAAAGATATGACAGCTCACGCAATGGCAGATCCTTGTACAAATTTCAATCCTCGCGTACTAACCGCAGAAGAAATGGAAAAAGTATTTATGTGTTGCTATAATGGCGAAAAAGTAGATTTTTAATCTCTGACAACTAATATTAAAAAACCGAAGTCATACTTTATGGCTTCGGTTTTTTGTATTGTTTTACTGAGAATATTCGTTACTCTGCCGAAATTTCCACGTAATTTCCCTCTGGGTCGAGTACCGCCGATTCGAAGTAGCCGTCGCCAGTATGACGAGGCTCGCTGGCTATGGTATAGCCGTCGGCTCGTAGGCGCTCGGTTAGCAATAGCACATCTTTTTCTGAACCCACTTCAATATCGAAATGAGCAATCCCCATTACTGCAGATCTGTTTTGCAAATTATTTTCCGTAATATCGACACGGTGCATTAGCTCTATTTTACAACCATACTGCCCAAACGAAAGGAAATAAGAACTAAAACCCTTGGTTGGGTTATGGTACATTTCATTGCTTGTACATCGAAAATATGTTGTGTAAAAGCTGCGCATAGCTTCAATGTCGCTGCACCAAATTGCTATATGATGTATTTTCATTATTATTGAATTATTGAGTAAATGTAATTTTTTTAAGCGTCTATTTTAGATTTCCAAATGTAACAATTATATGATAACTTTGTGTTAAAATAATGTACAAAGGAAGTAAATTTAATATTTTTGCTAAATGAAACGAACATGAAAATACTCATTGTATATTCGTCAAAGACAGTGATATTTTTCATCGAGAGTTTCATCTGACCGATAAAATAGAAATTAAAAAAATAACAGATGAAAAGTATAAGAAAGATATTTTCATATAATTTGTTTATCGCATCTTGTACAATGTGGGCGATTGTGTGCTTTGTCCTTCCTGATTTTTTGGATAACCCAATAGATGGATTGTATGCATTAATTCAGATTATCGGATTTATTACAGTTGTTGCAAAAGCTGTATTCATAACATTATATATTGCAGCTGCAAATAAGTATAAATTTTCATTATTTTTACGACTTTTAGTAATATTAGGGTCAATCATTGGGTACTACAGATATGCATTTGGAGCTGTTTTGTCTCCAATTTTAATTGATGCAACAATTAATAATGATATTAGAACATCTTTAGAAGTAATAACAATACCGTTGATATTGTTTGTTTTATTTAATTTATTATTATCGTTCTATGTAATTAGGTTGCGGTTTAAAAAAATATGTTTGCCTAAAAATTGGATTCACTTCTTAATAGCATTTATATTACTTGCAATTTATCTGAATATTAATAATCGCATTTATACTGGAGTTTCTCAAAGATACCCTTATAATTTATATTACAACTTAAAATTGTATAATGAACTGAAACAAGAAATTCAAGCTATTAGAAGCGTACCAGATACAAATATTGAATTACAACAGGATTCATTATCAGTTGTCTTTGTGCTGGGTGAAACATTGCGGGCAGACCATTTACACTTGAACGGATATTCGCGAAATACAACACCTAATTTATCAAAACTAGATAATCTAGTCTCATTTGCAAATATATATAGCGAGTATACGCATACTAATAGAAGTTTGCCTCATATCCTTACTCGAGCAGATAGCGTGTCTCCAAATATTGCTTTTAGTGAAACTTCTTTTGTTTCTTTATTTAATCAGGCAGGGTATAGTACTTCATGGCTTGCTAATCAGGAATTGAATAAAACTTATATTTCTTTTGCAAATGAATGTGATACAATTATGTATGCAAACAAAGAGAAAAGTGTTTATGTTTATGATAAATGGCTTGATGAGGATTTATTACCATTTGTTGACGAACTCTTTGAACAAAATAAACAACAAAATTTGATTATTCTACATACAATAGGTAGTCATTGGTATTATAATAATCATACTACAGATGAACATCAAAAATTTTATCCAATAACTAAAAATAGAGGAATTACAAATAACTCGAAAGAAGAAATAATAAATTCTTATGACAATACAATTTTGTATACAGACTATTTTATAAATGAATTAATACTAAGATTAAAATCTAAAAATGCAATTCTTATTTACTTGTCAGACCATGGCGAAGCTCTAGGAGAAAATGGGCAGTGGTTGCATGCAAACGACAATCAAAATCTAAAAAATCCAGCTTGTTTTATCTGGTTTTCAGATAAATATAAAAATAATTATCCGTCAAAATTTGAAGCAGCATATAGAAATAAAGATAATAATTATCGAACAGATTTTCTTTTTCATACAATTTTGGGAGCAGCAAATATTAAAACAAAAATCTTAGATGAATCGTTGAATATTCTTAATAATAATGAATAAAAAATTGTAAAATATGCAAAAAAGAATTGATTGGATTGATTACGCAAAGGCAATTGCAATTATTGGAGTTGTATTTTTACATGTTCCTATTGGAAACCCTTTCCGTATGATAGCTAGTGCGATTGTTGTTCCACTATTTTTCTTTCTAGCAGGTTTTTTTGCTAAAACAAATAGCATGTCTACGTATAAGGAATTTATGAAAAAACGTGGACTTAATATTCTTATACCTTATTTAGTATTCAATTTTGTAAATTATTTATTTTGGCTTTTTATTGCTAGGCATTATGGAAGTGATTCTACTGAACAAGTTGCTGTGTGGCAACCGCTTTATGGAATTTTATATGCTACAAGTGAAAATATGGTTCATTATATTCCATTATGGTTTTTATCATGTTTATTCGCTGTAGAAACTTTGTATTTTTTTATTAGAAAATATTGTACAAGAGTATTTGTACGGTGGATGTTAATAATAATACTTTTAGTTACTGCATTTTTATTGTCATATTTTAGTGTTCCGTTGTTGCCGTGGAATGTTAATGGAGCATGCTATATGTTGTTCTTTTTTGCGATTGGAAATAGTCTCAAATATATACTCATCAAACCAATTTCATTGCGTTTTGAGATGGGAATACTAGCTTTGTTATTTATATTTTGTGGATTACTGGCAGGCTACTTAGCTGTATCTACTGCAGAAGTAAAAATATATAGTAATCAGTACGGTAATCCAATAATAACAATCATGTCTACAGTTTTTGGAATAATTTCTGTCATATCGTTTGCAAAGATCTTGGAAAGGAGTTTCCCAACAATAAAAAGTCTCGTGTTTGTAGGGCGCAATACACTTATTATTTTATGTTTACATCTTACAATTGGAAGCTTTATTAAGGCATTTACAAGTTTTATATTAAATCTTCCTCTAGATATTTATCAAAATCTTTATGTACGACTACTTTACGCTTTAGGAAGTCTGGTATTATTAGTACCGTTTATCTGGTTTATCAATAAGTATTTTCCATATTTAATCGGAAAGAAAAAGCTGAAAGATTAGGGAAAGAAATTACTGTTTTTTTGTTGGGTAATTTTCTAGATTCAATAGTTTCTTAAATTTTGATTCGGTACACAAACTTATATCGGTAGTTAGAAATTTACCATTGTAAAATGCTGAGAATATAGTAGCTGGTGATGGCGAATTTTGTGCTTGCTCCATAGTTTCTAACTTAATAAGTGTAAGAGAAATATTATTTTAATGTGCCAAAACCCATAATTGACCGCCTACGTAATAATGCGTAAATGGACAGCGATTTGAATAATAAATGACCAAGCCATTTTGCGGAACAGTATCTATATTTTGTACACACTCTTTAAATGATGGATTAGATGCATTTTTATCTAATTTAAGAGCTAAAAGAGAAAAACCGTTTGGTAACTGCTCAATTGTTTCGAAACCCTGACCTAGCAACCATTTTGTATCGCTCATAAAATTAAATTTCTTTGTGCCAACAACTGTAACTAAACCATTTTTACCTTGTTGTGTGGCATCGTCAATTACTGACTGTAATAGAGCTTTTGCATGACCATGTCCTTTATATTGTCCTGAAACCCAGAAACAATTTATCATAAAATAATTTAGAGCATCAACTGGAACCCATGCTTTTTCGGCAGGTACATATTCTATAAATACTTTTGCTCGAGCATCTAGCCGTCTAAAAATATAACCATGCTTAAATTCTGTTTTAAGCCAAGATTTTTTCAACTCGTAACCTTCGCTACATTTTTTATCAGAAAATGCGCAACAAATATGTTCGTTATTGATATTACTGTGGTTAAGTGTAATGTATTTCAATGACATAACTTAGTAAGAATTACAAACTTTGTCAATATCCATTGTGAAACCATTATCTGTAACTTTAAATTTTCCTTTGTTAGCAAGAAATTTAAT
>CAYJBL010000113.1:292-6197 GCA_964368115.1 uncultured Bacteroidales bacterium | reverse complement strand
TATTTTAGGAAATAACGAAACACCTATGAATTATCCTGCAAATACTTTCCATTTCAGACAAGACAGTAATTTCTTATATTTTTATGGTCTCGACCATGCAGGAATGGCAGGAATTATAGATATGGACGAAAATAAGGAAATTATTTTTGCCAATGACCTTGACATGGACGATATTATTTGGATGGGTCCTCAGCCAAGTGTAAAAAATCTTGCAGAAAAATGCCTAATTTCAGATACACGCTCTTTTGCTGAATTAGAGAAATATTTAAAAAACGCAATAAGTAAAAATAGAAAAATTCATTTTCTTCCTCCATACAAACACGATAATATGATTTATTTAAATCGAGTTATCGGTACCCCATTTGATAAAATGAGAGAATCTGCATCGCTAGAATTTATTCTTGCAATTGTAAAACTTAGGAACATCAAAGAACAAATCGAAATTGAAGAAATTGAACGTGCTTGTAATATTGGCTATTTGATGCATACTGGCTCTATGAAAGCTGTTAAACCTGGCATGTACGAGCGCGAAATTGCTGGCCTTATGGAAGGTATAAGTCTATCCTATGGTAGTGTTCCATCTTTTAACATTATTTTAACAAAGAATGGCCAAACCTTACACAACCATTTCCACGGGAACATACTGAAACAAGGAGACTTAGTCCTTCAAGATGCTGGAGCGCAAACCCCTATGTACTATGCATCTGATAATACAAGAACAATTCCAGTCGGAGGTAAATTTTCTCAAAAACAACGTGAAATTTATCAGATTGTTTTAGACGCAATTGATGGATCTATTAAATTAATGAAACCAGGGATTACATATCTTGATGTTCATCTTTCTGCTTGTGAGATATTAGCTGCAGGATTAAAGGAACTTGGCCTAATGAAAGGCGACACAAAAGAAGCTGTAAAACTTGGTGCTCACGCATTATTTATGCCTCATGGCTTGGGCCACATGATGGGATTAGATGTTCATGATATGGAAGATTTAGGGCAAATTCATGTAGGATATGACGAAATTACTCGCCCGAGCGATATTTTTGGAACAGCATTTTTACGAATGGGTCGCAAATTAGAATCTGGCTTTGTTCTAAGCAACGAACCTGGCATATATTTTATTCCAGAACTTATTGATCTATGGAAAAGCGAATCTAAATTTGAAGAATTTATCAATTATAACAAACTTGAAGAATACAGAAACTTTGGTGGTATCAGACTAGAAGATGCTATATTGATCACTGACAATGGGCACAAAATTTTAGGCGAAAAACGTATTCCTATAACTATTCAAGAAGTTGAAGATATTATGCGTTAAATCGTAATTACATAAAAAACGGCAAGCTATATTAAATATCTTGCCGTTTTTTACTATAATCCAAAATATTACTTTAAAGCTTCTGCACCACTTGTAATTTCTAATATTTCATTTGTAATTGCCGCTTGACGCGCTTTATTATAAACCAAAGTTAAGTCGTTTATTAACTCTGTTGCATTATCTGTTGCTTGATGCATAGCTGTCATTCTAGCACCTTGTTCTGCTGCATTGCTATCTAATATTGATTTAAATAACTGGATTTTTAGCGATTTAGGAATCATCTCATCAATAATTTGATTCAGATTAGGTTCGAAAATATATTCTGAAGGATTTTGACGTTCTTCTACTTCCAAAGTCACAGGTAAAAATTGTTCTACTTTTTGTTCTTGCACTGCAGCATTTTTAAAACTATTATAGATAATTTCAATCTTATCAAATTTACTCATTTCATAAGATTTCATTAAAAATTCTGCAATTTCCACAACATTTGAATAATCTAAGTTGTCAAAAATATTATTATTTGCATCAATAACTTCATATCCATTTTTTACCACAAAATCGTAAGCTTTCTTTCCAATACAGAAGAATTTTACATTATTTTTTGTTTTTTGAATCGAATAGTATTCTCCAACATAGCTCATTGCCTTTTTACCGACATTAGCGTTAAATCCACCACAAAGCCCTCTATTGCTACTAATTAAGACTATTAGTACTTTCTCTATTTCGCGAGTTGAGTTATATACACCTCCATGTTCTTTATTCAACCCTGAACTAACCTCAGCAATAACCTCTTGAAGTTTATCTGCATAAGGCTTGATTTGAGTAACTCTATCTTGAGCTTTTTTGAGTTTTGCAGCTGCAACTGTCTTCATCGCAGCAGTAATTTGCTTTGTTGATTTTACAGAAGCAATTCTATCTCTAATATCTTTTAAACCAGCCATAAACTAAGTTTTAATATTTCTTTGAAAATTCTAATGCAACCGATGTTAATTTGCCTGTTATTTCGTCATTATATTCACCTACTTCTAATCTTGCCATTAAATCTTTATGGTTCAGATTTAAGAATTCGATGTATTCTTTTTCAAATTCTCTAACTTTAGAAATTGGAATATCTTTTAGCAAGCCGTTTGTTCCACAATAAATTATTGCAGCTTGGTCGGCAATATTTGCAGGAGAATGTTCTCCTTGTTTCAGTATTTCTACATTCTTACGACCCTTATCAATTACTGATAGAGTTGCAGCATCCAAGTCTGAACCAAATTTTGCAAACGATTCTAGCTCGCGGAATTGAGCCTGGTCAATTTTTAATGTTCCTGCAATTTTTTTCATACATTTTACCTGAGCATTTCCCCCAACACGTGATACCGAGATACCAACATTAATTGCAGGACGTACCCCAGCATTAAATAAATTACTTTCCAAGAAAATCTGTCCGTCTGTAATAGAAATTACGTTAGTTGGAATATATGCAGAAATATCACCTGCTTGCGTTTCGATTATAGGTAATGCAGTTAATGATCCTCCACCTTTTACTTTTCCTTTCAGGCTTTCAGGTAGGTCATTCATATTTGCAGCAATTTCGTCTGATTTTATAATTTTTGCAGCTCTTTCAAGTAATCTTGAGTGCAAATAGAATACATCACCTGGATAAGCTTCACGCCCTGGTGGACGTCTTAATAATAGAGATACCTCTCTATACGAAACAGCTTGTTTAGATAAATCATCATAAATAATTAGAGCAGGACGTCCAGTATCTCTAAAATACTCTCCGATTGCACAACCAGCAAAAGGAGCATAATACTGCATTGCTGCTGGATCTGACGCCGAAGCATTTACTATTACTGTATAATCTAACGCTCCATATTTTTCTAATGTTTTTGCTATACTTGCAACAGTAGATCCTTTTTGACCAATTGCAACATAAATACAATAAACAGGCTCACCTTTTTCATAAAAATGTTTTTGGTTAATAATTGTATCAATCGCAATTGCTGTTTTTCCAGTTTGACGATCACCAATTATTAATTCTCTTTGCCCTCTTCCGATTGGGATCATTGAATCGATAGCTTTAATTCCAGTTTGAAGAGGTTCTGTTACTGGTTGTCGGAATATTACCCCTGGAGCAATTCTCTCAAGTGGCATTTCAAACAATTCACCGCCTATAGCTCCTTTTCCATCTAATGGCTCTCCGATTGTATTTACCACACGACCTACCATTTCTTCGCCTACCATAATTGAGGCAATTCTTTGTAATCGTTTTACTGAGTTTCCTTCTTTTATTCCATCACCAGGTCCTAACAGTACGGCTCCTACATTATCTTCTTCAAGATTTAAAACTATACCTTTAATTCCATTTTCAAACTCTATTAATTCGTTTGATTGAACATTATCAAGTCCGTGGATACGAGCAATCCCGTCACCAACTTCAAGCACGGTTCCTACTTCTTCAAAATTTACCTTACTTGATATACCTTCTAATTCCTGTTTTAATATTTCTGATACTTCAGATGGTTTTATATCTGCCATAATCGTATAATATTATTGTTTATATTTTTTTTTGAAATGCTTTATTACTTAACTGCTTTTTAATATCTCTTAATTGAGTCAATACACTCAAATCAAGCTGCTGATTATCAATTCTTATCACAAGTCCACCAATCATCTCCGAATCAATTTCATTTATCATTTCTACTTGTGAATTATATTTTTGAGATATTATTTCTATTATTTTATCTTTAGTTGAATCGTTTACTGGTGCTTGTGTTTTTACAATTACCAATTTAAGATTCTTTTCTTTTCTGTAAAAGACTTCAACGTTTCTTGATATGCTTGAAAGATATTGTTCTCTTCCTTTAGACACTAAAAGGTGTAAAAAACGTAGTGTAATTTCGTTTACAGAAGTTTTAAAAACCGTATCAAAGAGTTTATATTTTTCGTCAGAACTAACAACTGGGCTAGAGATTTTATCAGTAAAATCTTCTACCTCAGATAAACATTTTGATATAAATCTAAAGTCCTGATACACATCGTCAAGAATGTTTTTTTCTTGAGCTAACAAAAATATTGCTTTTGCGTATCTAACTGATATCTTGCTTAAATTCATATTAGTTTAATTTTACATCTTTTAGTAAAGAATCTACAAAAGTTTCGTGTTCAGAATTTGTTTTTAGCTCTTTTCTGATAACTTTTTCTGCTACTAGAACTGAAAGATCTAGAACTTGATTTCTGATTTCTTCCATTGCAGCAAGCTTTTGTGTTTGAATTTCCATACTTGCAGCTTTTTTCATTTTCTCAATTTCTTGTTGAGTTTCTGTTTTCGCTGCAGAAATCATTTCCTCTTTTAATTCTCTAGCTTCTTTCAGCATCAAATCTCTCTCTTGACGAGCTTCCATCATTATTTTCTCATTATCAGCCTGAAGTTGTTTCATTTCTTCTTTCGCTAATTCAGCTTTATTTAGAGCGTCTTCAATGCTTTGATTTCTTGCTGTAATCATTTTGTTTATTGGCTTCCATGCAAATTTAGATAATATTAATAGTAATATTATAAAAATAAGACTTGTCCAAAAGACCAAACCAATTCCGGGAGTTACAAGATCCATAATATTTAATTTTTAATAAATTTCACAAAAATACATTTCCTGAAGCCAATCGCTTACAGGAAATGTAAAACAAATTAACCTTGCAAAAGCGCAACAACTACACCAAATAAAGCCACACCTTCGATAAGTGCTGCAGAAATGATCATTGCTGACTGCACACTTCCTGCTGCTTCTGGTTGTCTTGCTATTGCATCCATAGCTGAGCTACCAATTTTTCCAATACCATAACTAGCTCCAATTACTGCTAACGCAGCTCCAATTGCTGGAATTCCTACCATAATCGTATATTATTAAAGTTAAACATAAAAAATTCTTTCCTAATGATGATCGTGCTCTTCTACTGCAATTCCAATAAATAGAGACGACAACATCGTAAATATATAAGCTTGCAAAAATGCAACTAATAATTCTAAGCAATCCATAAATAGCACAAATATTATTGATATTGGAGCCATACTTAGGGATTTAAAAATAAAAATCAATGAAACAAGACTTAGGATAATAATGTGACCTGCAGTAATATTCGCAAACAAACGAATCATTAGAGCAACTGGCTTCACTATAATCCCCATAATTTCTACTACAGCAAGCACTGGTCTGATAAACACAGGCACTCCTGGCATCCACAAATTATGCTTCCAATAGTGTTTATTTCCATTTACGTTTATCATTATAAATGTAAAAAATGCCAATGTCAATGTAACTGATATATTTCCTGTTACATTTGCATTACCAGGGAAAAATGGAACAATTCCCATTAAGTTATTCAACAATATAAAGAAGAATATTGTCAGCAAAAATGGCAAAAATTTATCTGTTTTTTTTCCTAAATTTGGATAGACAATATTGTCTCTTACAAATAAAATTAGTGGTTCCATAAATGCTTGCAAACCTTTTGGTCTACCTGGTCGTTTTTTATACGATTTAGCGACACTTGTAAATATTAGCACTAAAAACATAGAAGCCAACAACATAGAGAAAACATTTT
>CAYJBL010000113.1:0-261 GCA_964368115.1 uncultured Bacteroidales bacterium | reverse complement strand
AATATCTCGTACGACCCGTCCTCTTTAAAATCTTTCTGTAACTGTCCGTTTTTATCTGCCAAATAAATTTTCCCATGGTACGAAATATACGTATTATCACCTTTAGTTACAGGTTTTGTTCCATGATCAAACTCAGAAGACATAAAAACATCTAATTTTCCTTCATGCAATAGTATTATCGGTAACGGAAGGGAAATAGATACAGTTTCTCCGTTTTCTTTTTTATAATCCAAAATATGCCATTCGTGAGAATCTTTTATG
>CAYJBL010000112.1:3680-6212 GCA_964368115.1 uncultured Bacteroidales bacterium | reverse complement strand
TCTTTCTGTTCTGCTGGCAAATTTTCGATAAGGTTTTTTATGTCATTCATTATTTGTTCGTCAATTATTTGTTCTTCAATGTTTTTGTCTGAATACTTGTCGTTATTCAAGTAATCAATTTCTTGTCCATCATTAGAGTAGACTGTAGTTTTCTTTTCTTTTCTGAAATAGTCAATAGTTAAGTTATGAGCAATTCGCATAACCCAACTCAAAAATTTCCCTTTGTCAACATAAGTGTTGGCCTTTAAGGAATTAATTACTTTAATAAATGTGTCTTGAAAAATATCGTCAGCTACATGAGGATTTTTAACTGACATATAAATATAGGAATATACCTTGCGTTTGTACTTATTTATTAAAAGTTCGAGGCACTTTTTATCTCCACTAGCAACACCTTCTATTAGACTTTGGTCTGAATATTTTTCTTTGTTCATATTAAAATATGTTTTTGTTTAAGTGTAGATGTCTATTCGATAATGCGTCCTCCTATATAATAATTAAGTTTATACAAATTTTTATTTTATAAAATCAAGCACAAAGTAAACAAATTTTATGCCATAATTTTGTCCTGCTAAAGTAGAAAAAAAAATAATTTCCAACAATTTTTTGTGGTAAAATTGCTGTCTTTTGGTAAAAGAAGTGTTGAAAGCACTAAAAAAGTATTATATTTGTTCGTTGAAGAAAAAACAATATTTTATCTAATGAGTAATACACATAAAATTAGAAAAGGATTAAATATTCGATTAAAAGGTAAATCCGAATTAGTTTTTGGTGACAATAATTTGCCAAAAACATACTCACTAAAACCTACAGATTTTACAGGCTTAATACCAAAACTAAAATTAAAAGAAGGAGATTTAGTAAAACGAGGCGAGACGATATTTTATGATAAATATCAAACAGATATATGTTTTGTTTCGCCAGTAAGTGGTAAAATTGCAGAAGTAGTACGAGGCGAGAAAAGAAAAATCCTCGAAATAATAATTGAATCTGACGATAGGAATGAACCTATAAAATATGATTTGGCGAAATATAGATTTGATAATGCTGACGATTTAAAAGCACTATTATTAAATTCTGGAGTTTGGCCATTTATTAAAGAACGTCCGTATGGAGTGCTTGCAAATCCAAAAGAAACGCCGAGAGATATATTTATTACGTTTTTCGATTCCGCGCCATTAGCTGCTGATTATGATTTTATTTTATCTGATAAATCTAAAGAAATAAACGCTGCTTTACATGCGTTAAAGTATTTGACATCAGGAAATATATATTTAAATTTTCCCAAAAAATCCAATCTATTAAATTTGATAGAAAATAAAGATAATTATAAAATTAATTTCTTTACTGGACCACATCCTGCTGGTTTAGTTGGAGTACAAATTAACGCGATAAAACCAATAAACAAGGGCGACATAGTTTGGACTCTAAAAGCTGCTGATTTGCAAATAATTGGGGCATTGCTTCTAAATGGGGAATATATTCCAGAAAGAGTAATTGCAATAACTGGTTCAGAAATAGAAAAGCCAAACTACTGTAAAACAATAATTGGAGCTAATTTTGACGAGTACCTAAATGATAAGCTAAAAACAGACAATGTAAGGTTGATTTCAGGTAATGTACTTACAGGTACATTTATTTCACATAGCAAGTATCTAGGATTTTTTGACACACAACTAACAGCGATTAAAGAAGGAAATTATTATGAGATGTTAGGCTGGGCATTACCAGGTTTTAAAAAGTTAAGCGCAAGTTCAACATTTGCATCTATGTTAATGCCCCAAAAAGAATTTGCAGGTGATACAAATTTACATGGAGGTTTAAGAGCATATGTAATTACGGGACAATATGAAAAAGTATGCCCAATAGATATTTATCCACAATTATTAATTAAAGCAATATTGGCTGAAGATATAGATAAGATGGAACAAATGGGTATTTATGAAATCATTGAAGAAGATCTCGCATTGTGTGAATTTGTGTGTACATCAAAAATTGAAGTACAAGAAATTTTACGAAAAGGTTTAGATTTAATAAGACAAGAAATGCAATAAAAAAATGAAGAAACTTAGAAAACATATAGACAAAATAAAACCTCATTTTGAAGAAGGTGGACGTTTGAGCTTTCTCCATTCAGTATTCGAAGGATTTGAAACATTTCTTTTTGTGCCAAATCAAGTAACGAAGAAAGGGGCACATATTAGAGATGCTATTGATATGAAACGCACTATGATTATTGTCGTAGCAGCATTAGTACCCACACTGTTAATGGGGATTTACAATACAGGGTTACAGCATTTTATCGCAACAGGTCAAGAGCAAGTTTTTTGGCCAATGATTGGTTATGGGTTAATGAAAATATTACCTTTAATTGTAGTTACTTATGCTGTTGGTTTGGGTATTGAATTTATTTTTGCTCAAATCAGAAAACATGAAGTTTACGAAGGTTTTTTGGTATCGGGGATTTTGATACCATTGATAGTACCTGCAGATACACCACTATGGATGTTAGCTATAGCGACAGCTTTTGCG
>CAYJBL010000112.1:2887-3632 GCA_964368115.1 uncultured Bacteroidales bacterium | reverse complement strand
AAATCCAGCACTTACAGCAAGAGCATTTTTGTTTTTTGCATATCCTACATGGATGTCTGGAGATAAAGTTTGGGTTAGTGGAATGATGTCGGGTGAAGGTATAATTGATGGATATTCAGGTGCGACAATGTTATCGCAGGCTGCATCAGGTGTTACTGAATTTGTAAATGGTTTAGGAGAAAAAATCAGTTTAATGGACATGTTTATAGGAACAACACCAGGATCAGTTGGAGAAACATCCGTTCTTGCAATATTATTAGGAGCAATAATTCTACTTATCTCGGGTATTGCTAGTTGGAGAATTATGCTATCAACACTAGTTGGTGGTATATGCATGGGATTATTATTAAATGTATTTGCCGTAAATCCAGCAATGGAAGTTCCATGGTTCGAGCACTTAATGATCGGAGGTTTTGCATTTGGTATGGTATTTATGGCAACCGACCCAGTAACTGCAACTCAAACTAATGCAGGTAAATATATATATGGTTTTTTGATAGGTTTATTAGCAATTCTAATTAGAGTATTAAATCCTGCATACCCAGAAGGAATGATGTTAGCAATATTATTAATGAATGTATTTGCACCATTAATTGATCATATTGTTGTGCAAAGAAACATTAAAAGAAGATTAAAACGTTCAATTGTATAAAAACTTAAGTATGGATAGAAATAGTAATAAGTATACGTTTATTTATTCTGTGACAATGGTTATCATTGTTGCTACAGTTCTAGCTATTGTTGC
>CAYJBL010000112.1:0-2877 GCA_964368115.1 uncultured Bacteroidales bacterium | reverse complement strand
AACCGTATCAATTAAAAAATATAGAACTAGAAAAGAAGAAAAATATTTTATCTGCAATAAAAATAAAAACCGAAACTGAAAATACTGCAATTTTGTACGACAAATATATTGTTAAGACTTTTGCTGTAAATTCAAGTGGAGAAGAAATTGCTGATCTTGATGCAAAAAAAGTTTTTGATATATCTTTAGCAGAAGAACTTATAAAATCAGATTCGGATAGAAATTTACCAGTTTATATCGCAAAATTAGATGATGGAAGCGAGAAATATATTTTTCCATTGCAAGGAAAAGGCTTGTGGGGTCCATTATGGGGATACATTGCATTAAACAATGATATGAATACAGTGTTTGGGGTGAATTTCGACCACAAATCCGAAACCCCTGGCTTAGGAGCAGAAATCAATACATTACCATTTCAGTTAAAATTTTCGGATAAAAAGATATTTGACACAAATGGAGATCTTGTTTCTATAGCACTTGTAAAAACAGGGACAATAGGCAATTTACATGCTGTAGATGCTATATCTGGCGGTACAATTACTTCAAATGGATTAGCTGCAATGATAGATAATTGTCTTAGAGTTTATTTACCATACATAAAGAACAATAAAAATTAATCGATATGTTTTCTAAAAAGAATTTAAAGTTACTTACTGACCCTATAAATAAGAACAATCCGATTACTGTTCAGGTATTAGGTATTTGTTCGGCATTAGCTGTAACAGTAAAATTAGAACCAGCAGTAGTAATGTCAATTAGTGTAATTTTTGTTATGTCAATGTCGAACGTATTAATTTCATTATTACGAAAGACTATACCAAAACGAATAAGAATAATAGTTCAGCTTGTTATTGTTGCTGCATTAGTAATTGTTGTAGATCAATTTTTAAAAGCGTTTGTTTATGATGTTAGTAAACAATTATCTGTATTTGTTGGATTGATTATCACAAACTGTATTATTATGGGAAGGCTAGAAGCATTTGCTCTAGCAAATACGCCAGGAAAGAGTTTTCTTGATGGTGTTGGTAATGGTATTGGATATGGAGCAATATTGATTATTGTGGCATTCTTCCGCGAACTTTTAGGAAGTGGAACAGTTTGGGGTATTCAAATTATACCACAAAGTTTTTATGAATTAGGTTATTTTAATAACGGACTAATGATATTACCACCAATGGCATTAATAGTAGTTGGTGTAATAATTTGGATTCAAAGAAGTAGAAATCAAGATTTAATAGAAAATTAGAATATGGAAAATCTAATAAATATATTTGTAAAATCGATATTTATCGATAATATGGTTTTTGCCTATTTTTTAGGTATGTGTTCATATCTTGCGGTATCAAAAACTGTAAAAACATCTTTTGGATTAGGGGTAGCTGTTGTTTTTGTACTTACAATTACTTTACCGATTAATTATTTACTCGAAAATTTTGTATTACAACGAGGGGCATTAACATGGATTTCAGAAGATTTTGCTAATGTAGATTTATCGTTTCTATCATTTATTTTATATATCGCAATCATTGCTGCAATGGTTCAGTTAGTAGAAATGGTAATCGAGAAATTTTCGCCAACATTATATTCATCTTTGGGTATTTTTCTTCCATTGATTGCAGTAAACTGTGCAATTCTTGGTGGATCTTTATTTATGGCAGAGCGCGATTATGCCAATATTGCAGAAGCTACAGTTTTTGGATTTGGATCAGGAATAGGTTGGCTTTTGGCAATTGTTGGAATAGCTGCAATTCGAGAAAAAATCAAATATTCACATATTCCAAAGCCTCTTAAAGGTCTTGGTATTACCTTTATTATTACAGGTTTAATGGGACTCGCATTTATGGGATTTATGGGAATTAATTTATAAATAATACTACTATGATAGAATCAACCAATATATTAATAATAGTAAGTGCAATTTTGATCTTTTTGATAATTATTGTTGCACTTGTGATAATGTTACTTGTAGCAAAAAAGAAACTAACACCTCAAGGAAGAGTAAAAGTTATTATAAATGATGAAAACGAAATCGACACAGAACCAGGAGTTTCTCTATTACAAACATTGAGCGACCAAGGGATTTTTGTTCCTTCAGCATGTGGTGGCGGTGGAACTTGTGGGATGTGTAAGTGTAGAATTACAGATGGAGGTGGGAGTATTCTTCCAACAGAAACTGGATTTTTTACTCGAAAGGAACAACAGAACTTTTGGCGTTTAGCATGTCAAGTAAAAGTAAAAAACGACATGAAAATAGAATTGCCAGCAGAAGTAATGGGTGTGAAAAAATGGGAATGTGAAGTTGTCTCAAATAATAATGTTGCAACATTTATTAAAGAATTTATTGTAAAACTTCCAGAAGGAGAGAGCTTAAACTTTAAATCAGGTGGTTATATACAAATAGATGTTCCTAAAATAGAAGTTGATTATTCAAAAGATATTGAAATTGAAAATGAATATAAATCTGATTGGGATGCTTTGAAGATATGGGATTTGAAAATGAAAAATGATGAAGAAACCTTTAGAGCTTATTCTATGGCGAATCATCCAGCAGAGGGTAATATCATCATGTTGAATATTCGTATTGCGACACCACCATGGGATAGAAAAGCAAATAATTTTATGAAGGTAAATCCTGGGGTTTGTTCTTCGTATATTTTTTCGAGAAAACCTGGAGATAAAGTAACTATTTCTGGTCCGTACGGAGAATTTCATATAAAAGAAACAGAACGAGAAATGATGTTTATTGGAGGAGGTGCAGGGATGGCTCCAATGCGTTCTCATATATTTGATTTATTTCAAACTGTAAAAACTGGACGTAAAGCAACATTTTGGTATGGAGCTCGCTCAAAACGAGAGATATTCTATGAAGATGATTTT
>CAYJBL010000111.1:0-6213 GCA_964368115.1 uncultured Bacteroidales bacterium | reverse complement strand
AAAATACTTTCACAATTACAGGTTTATTGCCAACAACAGATTACGAAGTTTATGTACGTGCAAATTGCGGTGCAGAATTTAGTTTCTGGTCTGAAATATTAGAATTTACTACGGACTGTGCTACTTATACTCCTGATTTCTTAGAAGATTTTGCTACTTATCTTCCAGAATGTTGGACAGAAGCAGAAGGTTTACTTGCAGAAACTGTAAATATGACAGGGGCTTCTTCATTATGGCTTAATGCTAATTTTGCAAATACAGGCTCAAATAATGCGGCAAAAATAAATGTTTATAGTACAGGAAGAGATGAATGGTTAATAACACCAATCATCAATCTTGGCGATGGCTCTGCAAACTATATGTTACAGTTTGATTTAGCTTTGACGCGTTATAATAGTACATTGGCAGCATGGACAACAGGAACAGACGATAAATTTGCAGTAGTAATCTCTACCGATGCAGGTGCAACATGGTCGTCGTTGAATACATTAAGATTATGGGATAATCAAGGCGCTGAGTATGTTTATAATAACATTGCAACAGCAGGCGAACAAGTAAGTATTGATTTATCTGAATATACTGGAAATATTAAGATTGGCTTCTATGCAGAATCAACAATGTCTAATGCGGATAATGATTTATTTATTGATAACGTTTCGGTAATAGATGCATCATGTGTTGCACCGTCAGCATTAGCAGTATCTAATATTACATCAGAATCGGCAGAGTTAACATGGGTTGATTTCTCAGATGAATATGCATTATGGAATATTAAATTTGGAGCAGCAGGTTTCGATGTAGAAACAGAAGGAACATTGTTAAGCGATATTACAGCAAAACCTTATACATTATTAAACTTATCTGATGATACAGAATATGATGTATATGTACAAGTAAATTGTGGTGTAGATGGTTTATCGCCATGGTCAGCACCATTAAACTTTACAACTGATGTTCTTTGTCCAGAAATTGCAGATGCAACACTAGTGAGTGCAACTCACGAATCTATGACTATTGAGATTGAAACACTAGGAGCAGAAACACAATGGGAAATAACTTATGGAGAAGAAGGTTTTGCATTTGGAGAATCTACAACATTAACTGTAACAGAAAATCCATTTACATTAACAGGGCTAGATGCAAATACATCTTATGATATATTTGTAAAAGCAGATTGTGATGCAGACGGATTATCTACTTCGGCAGGGCCGTTTACATTCTCGACAACTGTAGCATGTTTGCCAGTTGCAGGAATTACTGTTGATGCAGCAGACCATGAGTCTATTACAATATCATGGACAGCAGCTCTTAATGCTTCTACTTATGAAATTAAATATGGTGTAGACGGATTTAATCCAAATGTTGCAGCAGAAACAACAACTATATCGGATATTACAGGAACTACTTACGAATTTACAGGATTAGAAGAAGCTACTGTATACCAAGTTTATATTTCTACAGGTTGCGATGCTCTTGGTAATTCAACATTAGCAGGACCGTTCGATATGGAAACAACAATTGCATGTCCTACTGTAACAGATGTTGAAATTACAGAAGTAGATCATGCTTCGGCAGTGGTAACATGGACAGCAGGAGCAAGTGATGTGTCTTGGACAGTTATTTATGGAAATGCAGGATTTGATCCTACATCGCCATCAGCAATGACTATGCCTGTTACTGAAGCTACAGCTCTAATCGAAGGCTTGCAAGATGATACGTCTTACGATGTTTATATTCAAACAAATTGTGGCGACGTATTAGGTTTATCTACAAATGCAGGTCCATACTCATTCACAACAACTGTTTCTTGTCCAGAAGTAGAAGATGTAACATTTACAGATATTACTTATAATGCAGCAACTGTAATGTGGACAGCAAGTGTAAACAACGAATCATGGACACTTGTATATGGTTTACCAGGATTTGACCCAACAGTAGAAGGAACAACAGTAGAAGATGCAACATCTCCACATCAATTGACAAACTTAGAAGCTGATACAGATTATCAAGTTTATATTATGTCGGATTGCGGAGATGTATTAGGTTCGTCAATTTATGCAGGGCCATTTACATTTGCAACGACAATTTCTTGTCCAGAAGTAACGGATATTACAGCAACAAATGTACTTGATGTTACAGCTACAATCTCATGGACAGCAGGTTCTACAGAAACATCATGGATGGTAGAATATGGGGAAGCAGGTTTTGCTCAAGGAGCAGGAACAATGGTTGAAGTTACAGAAGCTACAATCGTATTGACAGACCTTGTAGGAGTTACAGATTATGATGTATATATTCAAGCAAACTGTGGAGTAGACTTAGGAAATTCTCAATGGTCACAATTTGAATTTACAACAGATTGTCCTGTATTTGTACCTGACTTTACTGAAGATTTTACTACTTATCTTCCAGAATGTTGGAGTAAAGAAGAGGGAACATTAGCAGAAACAGTAAGTTTATCAAGTGTAACAGGAGCTTATACAGGCTGGATTGCAGATGGTTTTGCAAATAATGGAACTACTGGTGCAGCAAGAATAAATGTTTACGGTGAAGTTGCTAACGAATGGCTGATTTCTCCAATCATTAATCTTGGTGATGGCTCTACAAATTATATGTTGCAATTTGATCTAGCTTTGACAGATTACGCTAGTAGTACCGTAGCAGAAATGGATGGTGATGACGATAAATTTGCAGTGGTAATCTCTACAGATGCAGGTGCAACATGGTCGTCGTTGAATACATTAAGATTATGGGATAATGCAGGTTCTGCTTATGTTTATAATAATATTGCAACAACAGGCGAAGAGGTAATGATAAATTTATCGGCATATACAGGCAATGTAAGAATAGGTTTTTATGCTGAATCAACAATAAGTAATGCAGATAATAATGTTTATATAGATAATGTAGAAGTTATCGAAGCTATTTCATGTTTACCTGCATCGATTGTGGTAGGAAATATTTTACATAATTCGGCAGAACTTTCGTTTGAAGCAGGAGGAACAGAAACTGCATGGCAAATTGTTTATGGAGAAGCAGGAACTGTAAATACAACTACAGCAACTCCAATTGATGTTACAGAAAATACATATATGCTTACAAGTTTATCTGAAGATACAGAATATGAAGTATATGTACGTGCAAACTGTGGTGATGTAAATGGAATGTCGGAGTGGGCAGGACCAATATCTTTTACAACAACAGTTGCTTGTCCAGAAATAGAGTTGTCAGATATTACAATATTAGAAATATTAGATGTAACAGCATCGTTCTCGTGGGAGGCAGGAGCTGGCGAAGCATGGGTAATCGAATATGGTGAAGAAGGTTTTGCTCAAGGTTCGGGAACAACGCTTACAGTAACAGAACCTCAATTAGAACTAACAGACTTAACTGCTGAAACAGTTTATGATGTTTATGTTCAGGTAAATTGTGGTGTGAGTTTAGGTAATTCTGTGTGGAGTCAATTTGAATTTACAACAGAATGCCCTATTTATACTCCTGATTTCGTAGAAGATTTCTCGGGAACAACATTTGCTCCAGACTGCTGGACAAAAGCACAAGGTGAACTTGAAGAAACAGTAAATATGACAGGAACTACTTCAACATGGAGTAGTGGTAATTTTGCAAATGGTGTTTCAAATAAAGCAGCAAAAGACAATGTTTATGGTGCTACTGATGACGAATGGTTGATTACTCCAATCATCAATCTAGGCGATGGCTCTACAAATTATATGTTACAATTCGATTTAGCTTTGACAGATTATAATGGTACAGGAGCAGCAGAAACAACAGGTACAGACGATAAATTTGCAGTGGTAATTTCTACCGATGCAGGCGCAACATGGTCGTCATTGAATACATTAAGATTATGGGATAACCAAGGTTCTGCTTATGTTTATAATGATATTGCAACAGCAGGCGAAAGGATTATTTTAGACTTGTCTGCATACACAGGAAATGTTAAGATTGGTTTTTATGTAGAGTCAACAGTGTTTAATGCAGATAATGATTTATTTGTAGACAATGTAGAGGTAACGGTGCTTCCAGATTGTTTTGAGCCTATGGCAGTAGCGGTAACTGATGTAGATGGCGTAAGCGGATCGGTAACAGTTTCGTGGGAAGATTTCTTGCCAGCAACTGCATGGAGTATAAAATATGGTGTAGCAGGTTTTGATGTAGAAACAGAGGGGACAGAAGTTGCAGCAGATGCAAATCCATTTACGATTGCAGGATTAGTCGCAGGAGAGACTTATGATTTCTATGTAGCTACAGATTGCGGTGGTACTCCATCGACATGGAGTGATGTCGTTATATTCCAAACATCAACAACATGTGTTACACCGACAGCATTAGAAGCAACAAACATAACAACAGAAAGTGCGACTATTTCGTGGACTGACGAGGTGGCAACCGAATGGGAATTAGTTTATGGACTAGAAGGTTTCGATTACGAAGCAGGAGAAGGAACAGTGGTTTCTAACATTTCTGCAACAACATACGAACTAGCAAGTTTAAATGCAGCAACTGATTATAACGTTTATGTTCGTGCAACATGTTCGGCATTAAGTGTTAGCGAATGGAGTTCTGTAGAGAATTTTACAACATTAGTTGCTTGTCCAGAACCTACAGTATTAGAAGCAAATAATATTACAGGTGTAAGCGCAGAAATATCGTGGATAGCAGGCGATACAGAAACAGAGTGGCAAATAGTATTTGGCGAAGCAGGTTTCGACCATGAAGTAGCAACTCCTATCAGTGTAACTGAAAATCCTTTTATAATTACAGGATTGACAGAACTAACAAATTACGAGGTTTATGTGCGTACGAATTGTGGTGGAGCATTTAGTCTTTGGACAAATGGATTAGAATTTTCGACTGGTTGTGCAGTAAATTACGCACTTCCGTTTATCGAAGATTTTGAAAGCGGACTAGGAGTTTTTGCAAATGCAGAAGGAAATGGTACAGATTGGACAATAGAAACAAACTTAAAAGTTTCTGGAAACAATAGTATGAAAAATGCTTATACCACTAGCAATACAAATAATAGAGTATTGTTCCAATGTCAATTAGAATTGCCAGCAGATGCAAATCCAATATTAACATTCCAACATATTGCAAAAACAGAAGGTGGATACGATGACTGTATGATAGAGGTATCAGCAGATGGCGGAACTGCGTGGACTGTATTACCAGCTAGTGCATATATGGGCGAGGGAGCTTATGATGGATCTCCACTATGTTTTGACGAAGATTCTTATTCACAATGGGGAGATGGAACTCAAACACCAACAAATGATTGGTGGAAACAAGAAAAGTTTACTTTAGCAGCTTATGCGGGTCAGAATATTATGTTGCGTTTTAGATTAACTTCAGATGGTTCAGGTATAAGAGCTGGTTGGTATATCGACGATGTAATGGTTTACGACGAAACTTGTCCAAATCCATCAGATTTAGTAATTTCAAATATTACAGCTAACACAGCAGAACTTGCTTGGGTAGCAGGTGATACAGAAACAGTATGGCAAGTAGTTTATGGCGAAACAGCAACATTCGACTTAGCAACAGCTACACCAGAGGATGTTACAGAAAATTCTTTTGAATTTAGCAATTTAACTCCTGAAACAGAGTATACTGTTTATGTACGTGCAAATTGTGGTGCAACAGACGGTAATTCAACTTGGGTTGGTCCATCTACTTTTGAAACAATGGTAACATGCCCAGCACCTACAGGATTTACAGCTTATGGAGCAACAGAAACTACGGTAGACCTAACATGGTCGGCAGTAGGAGGTATAACAGCGTTTGATGTAATTTACGGAGCAGCAGGTTTCGACCCAACAACAGAAGGAGATTTAGTGGCAAATGTTGCTTTATCATTGGGTTCATATACTTTAGAAAACTTGACATCTACAACAGAATATGATGTTTATGTACGCGCAAATTGTGGTGCAACAGACGAAAACTCTACTTGGGTAGGTCCTGCAAACATCACAACATTAGCAACATGCTTAGAACCAACAGACTTAACAGCAGAGAACATTACAGGCGAGAGTGCTGTAATTTCATGGACAGCAGGTGATGCAGAAACGCAATGGCAAATTGTTTATGGCGAAGCAGGTACAGTTGATTTAGCTACAGCAACACCAACAGATATTACAGAAAATACTTTCACAATTACAGGTTTATTGCCAACAACAGATTACGAAGTTTATG
>CAYJBL010000110.1:0-6218 GCA_964368115.1 uncultured Bacteroidales bacterium | reverse complement strand
TTTTTATAAAGCGTACAAATATTAACTCGCAAAGTGTAGCTCTACTTCGCATAATAGAAATTAAAGGAATTTCTTCCCCCAATAACAAAAAAAGAGCACAATCAAATTAAGGTAATAATAATCAAAAAAAAGAATGTACTATGAAATCATTAGAAAATAAAAATGAGAGAATGTTTTAGGAAATTATCGAAGCAAAAGACGTACTTGGTAATGAAGCAAAGGATGTTTTAGGAGGTTTAGCTGCGTCGCCTGAGTGCACTAGTAAATGTATTATACGATTTTGTGGCGAAAAATGCAGAAAAAATGAAATTTTAGAATGTCCAAAAAATTATAGACCTCCTGTACCTACTACTTAATGCAAAAAAATAAATCCTTAAACTAACGTACTTGCATTGGCAAGTCTAATGCAAGTACGTTTTTATTTTAGATCAAATATTATACAATTAAATTCTAAAATGTTATGAAAAATCTATCCACAAAAATCAAAAAAATAGCGGCATTAGTAAGTTTGGCAATAATAAGTCAGGGCATATTTGCACAAAGCGAGCAAACAATTTCGGGGAAAGTGTACAATCGAAATAATGAACCAATAAAAGTTTTTTATGGTGCAATTCTCAACATAAACGATTCGTTAGAAATTACTGGGCAGCAATTTTATAATGGCGATTTTACATTAACACACAGCACGAGCACAAAAACTTTGCTCTTTATTTCAACTTATGGCTATAATAACAAATATATAGATTTATCAAAGAACACGAAACTTGATTCTGTTTTTCTTGACGAAAGAATAGTCGAATTAGAAGAAGTTACAATTGCAGCGCACAAATTGCAAGGACCCAACCACACAATCGAAAAGGGTAACGATTCGTATTTTATTCCAGAAGTGATGGCAGAGCGACACTTCGACCTAAATTCTTTGCTATCGGAAATTCCAGGAATTGCAATGATTGGCGGAAAAATTACGGTTATCGGAAAAGGAGCACCAAATATTACAATTAACGGATTGCCACCACGCGCTGGAGAATTAGAAAATATCAAACTCGAACACATAAAAAGAATTGTCGTAGACAAAACTCCAAGTGCGAAAGACGCAATCGGAACTTCGGTTACAATCGACATTCAATTAAAAAGTGATATTAAAGATTTTTTTGGCTTTGTACTTGGCGATACATATTATTACGATATTGCAGGTAGTAATCGAGCTATAGTTAAACTAAGTAGCAAAACAGGAAAGTTTTATAATTACCTGAATTACAATCATTATTATAATCAATATAATTACAATTTCATAAAAGAAAAAGATTTCCTTCATCAACCTAACTCAATTATTCAAGAGTCAACCATTCAAGAATGTCAGGATATAATAAGCAATCACAATATAGTTTATAGCCCCAAATATGAATTTAACGAAAATAGTTTTATCGATTTGCAATATTATTTATCAATATCTAGCCCTGAATTAAATTATTTAACAAAATCGCAGTATAAAATTGACAATACAAACGAAACGATAAACAGCACAAAAAATGTAGCTGGAAACAATACGAATCATAATTTAATGCTACGCTATGCAAATACTGATTTTGCAAAAGGTGCAATAAATGCAAATCTCGGTTATGCTAAAATCCCGAATAGCATGCTCGACAATAATTTCGAATCTGTTTATAATATTATCGGAGGAAATCTAATTTTAGCAGATAGCATTACTACCATAACCAACTCGTTGTTCGACAGCGATGTGCTCACATCTTTATTAAAATATACTTATTCTGATTCTATATTTAATATCGAAGTTGGAGGAAATTACAACTATATTTTAAATGACTATAACTCAAACATAAACGGAGTGGAAGAAATTTCTCAAAATAACGAGACTCGTGCTGCATTATATGCAGATTTTGGTCAAACTTTTGGCAATTTCACATATCAATTGGGTTTGCGCGGCGAGTATATGCAACAAAATAATAGTAATAGCGATTTTAATAATCCCAATCCGTTTATATTTGCTCCGAGCGCGATGATTGCATACAGTTTAGGCGAACAAACTAATATTTCTGCATCATACCGCCGTTGGTTGCAATACCCTACTATTAAAACATTAAACCCGATTAAAGTTTATGTAACTAAACACGAATACATTGTAGGGAATCCAGATTTACTGCCAGCAATCAATAACGCAATGGATCTTTCAATAAGCTTTGGTAATTTTTCTGTTGGGTCAACATATTCTATTTATGAAAATATGATACAGGAGCAAAATCGGCTATTAGACCCATTAAGCACAAATTTAGATAATTATATTACATACGAAAATTTCCCTATCAATTCTGGACTAGACTTTTATTTAAGTTTGCAATTTCCTATACAAATGGAAAGCTGGTATCATAGTTTTTCAATTAGCGGATTTGCTAGTAAATTTTATGCCAAAGAATTTTCTGAATACATCGACAAGTATAATTTTGATTTGAATAAACCATCTATTAGTGTATATTTTGATTATACAATCGGCTTTTCTGAGAGAGTTTTTTTCTATGCAACAGCTTTTTACAATAACGGATATTATACTCACAACGAAAAATATAATGCGCAATACTCAGTAGATTTTGGGTGCGCAGTTTTATTAGGTAATGACAAGAACCTACGTTTATTTGTTGGCTGTACTTCGGCTCTTTACAATAATCAGATAATAACAAATTATTATCCGCAAATTGTGATAAATAACGAAAATCAAATGAATAATCGACAAATTTATTTCGCAGTAAATTATTATTTCGATTCGATTAAAAAATTAGAAAAAAACACCTACAACGAAGAATATCTCGAAAGAGCGAAATAAATATTGCTAACTAAAATATATGAAATTATGAAATGGTCAAAATTTAATCACATTTTACAGAGCGAAAAATATGGCAAACACCACTTATCTATCTATGGATTAATTGCAGGAATGGCTGTAATGGCTGTAAGCTTGTTGTTGTTTATTTAATTATTCCTTCTTATATTGTAACTTTTACACCCCTATATTCGTCTTTAATGAGAATAAAAAATTATATTTGTACTAATCATTTAAACAACAAACGTATGAAACGAACATGAAAAATACTCGTTGTATATTTCACACAATACAATGATATTTTTCATCGAGAGTTCCATACGACCTATGAAATAATAATAAAAAAATTAACGTATGAAAAATTTTATTTTAGCAAGCGTAGTATCAATGTCATTGATGAGTGTATCATGTTACGGCAATTCTAACGAATCCATCAAATCTAGTAACGATAAAACAAAAGGCGAAAAAATAGAAAAAGAATTTAATCTTAGTAATTTCTCTAAATTAGACATATCTTCTGCATTTGATGTAGTGGTACATAAGTCTGACAAATATTCTGTAAAAATAACAATAAGCACTGAGTTAGAGGAAGATTTGGTAGTAACACTATTTGGAGATGAATTAGATATTTCTTTAAACAACTCTTTAAATAAACGCCACCCTATGGATGCTATACTAAAGGCAGAAATTTCGATGCCAAATTTAGAAGGGCTTGATTTATCTGGAGCAACAACATTTACATGCGACGACACATTTAAAGTAAATGAATTTGACTGCGAATTATCTGGTGCATCAAAAATTTCAAAACTTACAGTAGAAGCAAACGAAGCAGATTTTGACATCAGCGGAGCTTCAAAAGCATATATTTATGGTGGTTTTAATAATGTCTCGATAGAATGCTCTGGAGCATCTAAATTAAACATCGAAGGCAAAACAAAATTATTATCAGCAGATTGCTCTGGAGCTTCGAGTATTGATGCCTACGAATTAATTGCAAATGAAGCTGAAATTGAAGCATCAGGAACATCAAATGTAGAAATATCTGTAATTGATGTAATAAGAGAAATAGACGCTTCTGGGCTTTCAGGTGTTAAATACAAATCATCAGATAATTGCAGAATAATTGAACAAGAAGTTTCTGGCATGTCAAAACTTACAAAAACAGGAACTCTTAAATAGAGTTCTTTGTTTACCTAATACTATTCTATTACACCTTTATACAGTTATTATTCCCAATCAATACCGCTACTTGCTCATTAAGTGCATCTCTACTCCTCTTTGAGTTAAACGATATTTCTGCTTATTGCTGGTAGGCTTTTCTGGTATCGTCAACTCTATCAAACCCGCATCAATTGCAGGATTAAGATAAGTTTCCCTAAAATATTTTCTATCGTCAATTGCCATGATTTTTTGGATTTCATCTCTTGTCATTTCTCCTTTGATTTGGGTTATTAAACTTTCGACTTGGGGGGTTACTTGGGGGGTAGCTTGGGGGGTAGCTTGGGGGGTAAGTTTATATTCTTCATATCCAGCAATAGGAAAGACCATTTTAATAAAATTCTCAGAAAATACAAAACATTCTCTACCATATGCACTTATAATACGAGGAATTCCCAAACCAAGAGTTTCTACTAGGTCAATATCATTAAACACACGCATTAATTCTTTATTCTTAGGCATTGATGTTCCTGTAAAAAACTCATCCTCACTCATTGATTCAGGCAAACGCCCATAGCTACGTATCTCTAAACGATCGGGATAAATTTCGAAAGTAGGCGAAAATTCGCAAGTATAATCATTATGAACAAAAGCATTAATTACAGCCTCTCTAAGTGCTTTTTTATCCCAAAGTGGAGTATTTATTCTGTTTGGGTACGTGATAGTCGTAGAAGTTATATTTTCAATTTCCAATCTGTCAAGAACTCTATTTACTATCTTTATTAGTGAGCAATAACAATATTCATCATTTTTTATTACTTCTGTTTTATCTAAGGATGAAAATTTGGCAACTTTCACTGAGTTATTATTTTCATCAGCCATCAAATAGCCGACATAATTATACGCTCCGTTTTCCATTACCAATGATAAACTCTTTTTAAAGTTATCATTTAATGGCTTTCCCTTCTCTTCGTAATAGATTCTTAACTGCGAAAATGTAAGATCTTGGCGATTTGCTCTGATATTACTAATTGAAATCCGTACCCTACGAGCATAAAGATTATCTATCATATTAAGAGACATCGGCTCGGATGCTGTTCCAACTCGAATATACGCACCAGATGGAGTCATTCCAAGTTTTCTTTTGTAATACGGTTTTTCACTACCGCTTGCCACCGTAATCTTTACGACCTTTCTATTTTCCCTTTCTTCACACTCAACAGTAAATAGTCCCATAGCAGATGGTAGAATATTATGCTTAATTCTATCCTTAATTTTAAGCATTTCGCCATCTGGATCTTCTACTCCGACTATTTCGCCTATTTTAGAGATCCCAATATAAATATAACCTCCTTCATTGTAATTAAGAAATGCTATAACCTCTTTTTCGAGATCGACATCTTTTGTGAGTATCTCTTTGTATTCTATTCTCGTATTCTCTAACTTTTTCATGAATTTTAGAATATTTATATTTACAGTTTGACAACAAAATTCTCTACCACCTTTTAATTTCTTATCTTAATCACATATCTTATCAAAAAGTTCTTATGCTACCACTATATATTATTTCTGTAGCATTTCTATAAAACTCCTCATTTTACAATATCTATCTATTTTTCAAAGCCTTCCACATTCTTTCTTTTATTATAAAGCATAATCCAAAAAACAATAATAAGCATGTGTTTAGTATGTATACCAAAATTTGAGAATCAGGTCTAAAATACACGCTAATAAAGTATAATGCTAAGGCTACAACAAAATAAAATCCTGCATTTAATATTTGGTACGGAATTCTATAGTATTTCTGTCCCCAATAGAACGACAATATTGTCATTGCAAGATAGCAAATAAGTGTAGCCCAAGCAGAGCCAACATAACCATATATCGGGATTAAAATTACATTTAAGACTATTGTTATTACTGCTCCAAATATTGCTAAATATGCTCCGTACTTAGTCATATCATTTAATTTATACCATATCGAAAAATTAAAGAATATTCCTAAAAATAAGTTTGCAAGTAATAAAACAGGAACAATTTTAAGACCTTCGTGATAACTAGAATCTATAAAGTATTTTATTATATCAATATAAAACATAACTCCAAGAAAAATTGCTAATCCACATATTATAAAATACTTTGTTGCTTTGGCATAAAGTTGTTTCGAGTTTTTATCATTTTTATTACTAAAGAAAAATGGTTCGGCTGCATAACGAAACATTTG
>CAYJBL010000109.1:284-6221 GCA_964368115.1 uncultured Bacteroidales bacterium | reverse complement strand
TTGTTAATGAGTCTATCATTTATAATATTATTTTCCTTAATCTATATAATATATATATTCGGTAGTGTCCATGTTACTAACATTTCCTGCTCTATCTACAATATAAAATGTATACAATATCGTATCGCTAACATATGGATATATTTCGTTTATGTCGGTCACTAGCATCTCTCCTTTTAGTGGTTTTCCTTCTTCTAAATTTTCATATTTCGGTATGTAATAGTTTAATGGTACAAATAATTCTATTAAACTTAATTCTCCATCTTCTACTTTATATTTTTCTAAAAATATAGTATTTTGCAGAGGAGTTGTTGTATCAAATCCAATATCACCATCTCCATCAGTAAATGCAAACTGTAAAGTCCCTTGCTTTATGACATTACCTAGTTTATCCAGCGTATCTACAAGTATAAAATCTAGATACTCAACCTTTGGCTCATTTGGATAGGACTCTAGTTTAAAGCAAGATTGCACTGCAACTACAATAGCTAATAATATTATTATATACAATTGCTTCATCTTACAAAATTATTTAATTATTACATACAAAAAAGGGTAAACTAAAAAATTTACCCTTTTTTATAAATATTATTTTTCAAATCTACGCTAAAGCTGTTGGCCCTCCAAAATTCATTGGAATAGACCCTCCTTGCTTATCTGTATTTACTTTTATCTTACCATTCACTGCTTCATATTTTGCTATATTCTCTTGCAGAGCCCCTAACAAACGCTTTGCATGTTCTGGCACTAAAATAACGCGAGACTGAACCTTAGCTTTTGGTAATCCTGGCATTATCTTCACAAAATCTATAACAAATTCTGAGTTCGAATGTGTAACTACAGCTAGGTTTGTATAAATCCCTTCTCCAATTTCCTCTGTCAACTCAATGTTTATCTGATTTCGTTTATTTTCTTCCATGATTTTTTGCTATTTATTTTCTTCTATTTCTGAAACTCCGCCTTGTAAGTCTAATAATTTTTCCATCACTTCTTTTGGTGCAACTTTAATATTTTGATATTCTCGTTGACCTGTTCCTGCTGGAATTAAATGACCTACAATTACATTTTCTTTCAAGCCTTCAAGTGTGTCTACTTTAGCTTTAATTGCTGCTTCGTTTAGAACTTTTGTCGTTTCTTGGAACGATGCCGCCGACATAAAACTATTAGTTTGAAGAGCCGCACGCGTAATCCCCTGTAAGATTTGACTTGATGTTGCAGGAATTGCATCACGCACTTCTACAAGCTTCATATCTTTTCGTTTTAACATAGAGTTTTCATCTCTCAATCTACGGAACGATATGATTTGACCTGAACTAAAGTTTGTTGAATCTCCTGGGTCTACTACTACTTTTTTATCAAATAGAGCATCGTTTTCTTCTCTAAATTCCCACTTATCAACAACTTGTTTTTCTAAGAAATTTGTATCTCCTGCTTCTTCAATAATCACTTTTCTCATCATTTGTCTAACGATTACCTCAAAGTGTTTATCATTAATTTTTACACCTTGTAAACGATAAACATCTTGAATCTCATTAACCAAATATTCTTGAACCTCAGTAGGACCTTTAATAGAAAGTATGTCGCTTGGAGTAATTGCTCCATCAATTAACGGAGTCCCTGCCTTTACATAATCATTTGGTTGTACCAAAATTTGCTTTGACAACGGAACCAAATATTTCTTAATGTTACCTTCTTTAGATTTTATTTCTACTTCGCGATTACCACGTTTAATTTTACCAAATAAAACTTCTCCATCAATTTCCGAAACAATTGCAGGGTTTGAAGGATTACGTGCCTCGAATAATTCAGTTACACGTGGAAGACCTCCTGTGATATCACCACCTTTACCTACTATTCTTGGCATTTTTATCAACACATCACCTGCCTTAACTTCGTCCTTCTCATTTACTACTAGCCTTGCTCCAACTGGAAGTGTGTATGTCGCTAATACTTCTTTCTTTTTGTTTACAATTTTTGCAACTGGAATTTTAGTTTTATCCTTTGTTTCAATAATAATCTTCTCAACAAATCCTGTTTGTGCTGCAATTTCCTCTTTGAAGTTAATTCCTTCTATTACGTCTTCAAACACAAGTTTCCCAGAATATTCTGATATGATTACAATATTATATAGATCCCATTCGCAAATTTTATCTCCCTTTTGAACTCTATCACCACTTTTGAAATACAACTTAGATCCATAAGGTATTTGCTTGTTTACAACTTGAATATTTGTATTTGCATCAAGAATTTTCATTTCTGCCATACGAGTAACTACAATGTCAACAAAACTACCATCTGATTCCTCGTGCTCTACAGTTCTTAACTCTTCTATCTCTAAAATACCATCATATTTAGCTGTTATCGAAGATTCGCTTGCAATGTTACCTGCAACCCCCCCCATATGGAATGTTCTAAGTGTTAACTGCGTACCTGGCTCTCCAATTGATTGAGCTGCAATTACTCCAACCGCTTCACCTCTTTGAACCATTTTTCTTGTTGCTAAATTTCTTCCGTAGCACTTTGCACATACTCCTTTTTTAGCCTCACATGTCAATACTGATCTTATTTCAATTTTTTCAATTGGCGATTCCTCAATTGCTTTAGCTACTGTTTCTGATATTTCTCCTCCAGATGCAACAATCAATTCTTCTGTTTGTGGGTGATATACATCATGTACACTTGTTCTTCCAAGTATTCTATCATATAATGATTCTATAACTTCCTCATCATTTTTCTTAAGTTCAGATGCAACAAGACCTCTCAATGTTCCACAATCTTCTTCAGAAATTATTACATCCTGAGATACATCAACTAATCTACGAGTAAGATAACCTGCATCGGCCGTTTTAAGCGCCGTATCTGCAAGCCCCTTACGTGCACCGTGAGTTGAAATAAAGTATTCAAGAATTGAAAGCCCTTCTTTAAAGTTAGATAAAATAGGATTTTCAATAATCTCACTTGCTGCTCCACCAGATTTCTGTGGTTTTGCCATCAGCCCCCTCATTCCACATAACTGACTAATTTGCTCTTTTGAACCCCTTGCTCCAGAATCAAGCATCATATATACTGCGTTAAACCCTTGATCATCTGTAGAAAGTTTTCGCATCACTTCGATACTCAATTTAGCATTGATATTAGTCCACACATCAATTACCTGATTATAACGTTCTGTGTCTGTAATAAAACCATTATTATAGTTGAATACAATTTCTTCAACTTGCTCATACCCTTCGCTAATAAGATCTTTCTTTACTGCTGGGATAATCACATTGTCAAGATTAAATGATAATCCTCCTACAAATGCATTTGTATACCCTAAATCTTTAATATCATCCAAGAATTTTGCAGTTACGGCTGTACCACATCTGCTAACCATATCACCAATGATATCTCTTAAGGATTTTTTAGTAAGAAGTGTATTGATATATCCCATTTGTTTTGGGACAATTTGATTGAACAATATTCGCCCAGTTGTCGTAGTAATCAATTGAGTTGTTAACTCGCCATTCTCATCAAGATCCTCAGTTCTTACTTTTATTATTGTGTGTAAGCCTAATTTACCTTCATTATTAGCAATTATTACTTCTTCTGGAGAATAATAAACTTGATTCTCTCCTTTTTCTCCTTTGCGTTCTTTCGTCATATAATACAATCCTAAAACCATATCTTGCGAAGGCACTGTAATTGGAGCTCCGTTTGCTGGATTTAAGATATTATGAGACGCAAGCATTAATACTTGAGCTTCAAGAATTGCTGCATTTCCTAAAGGTAAATGAACTGCCATTTGGTCACCATCAAAGTCAGCATTAAACGCTGTACAAACTAATGGATGTAATTGTATCGCCTTTCCTTCAATAAGCTTAGGCTGAAAAGCTTGTATACCCAAACGGTGAAGAGTAGGAGCACGATTCAATAATATTGGATGTCCCTTTAATAATTTTCAAGAATATCCCAAATAACTGGATCTTTACGTTCCACAATTTTTTTCGCAGATTTTACTGTCTTTACAATACCTCTTTCTGTTAGTTTCCTAATAATAAATGGTTTGTATAATTCAGCCGCCATATCTTTCGGGATACCGCATTCATGTATTTTCAATTCTGGCCCAACAACAATTACAGAACGAGCAGAAAAGTCAACACGCTTTCCTAATAAATTCTGACGAAAACGTCCTTGTTTACCTTTTAATGAATCTGATAAAGATTTCAATGGTCGATTTGCATCAGTTTTTACTGCATTCGACTTTCTTGAATTATCGAATAAAGAATCCATCGCTTCTTGAAGCATACGTTTCTCATTTCTTAAAATAACTTCTGGTGCTTTTATTTCCAATAATCTTTTTAAACGATTATTTCTAATAATTACCCTTCGGTATAAATCATTCAAGTCAGACGTTGCAAATCTTCCCCCATCTAAAGGAACTAAAGGTCTTAATTCAGGTGGAATAACAGGAACTACTTTCACAATCATCCACTCTGGTTTATTTATATCTTTTGATAATCTAAATGATTCCACAACATTCAGACGCTTTAAAGCTTCTGTTTTTCTTTGTTGTGAAGTTTCTTTATTTGCTTTATCTCTTAAGTCGTACGATAATTTATCTAAATCTATTCTTTGAAGCAAATCAAAAACAGCTTCTGCTCCCATTTTTGCAATAAATTTATTTGGATCTGCATCCTCCAATAATTGGTTTTCGCGTGGTAAAGATTCTAAGATATCTAAATATTCATCTTCCGTTAAGAAATCTAGCTCTTTAATACCGTCAACAGCTTTTGCACCTGCTTGTATTACAATGTATCTTTCATAGTAGATAATTGTATCAAGTTTTTTTCCTGGTAAACCAAGCAAATATCCTATTTTGTTTGGTAATGTTTTAAAATACCAAATATGTGCAATTGGCACTTCTAATTTGATATGCCCCATTCTTTCGCGACGGACTTTCTTTTCAGTAACCTCAACACCGCATCTATCGCACACTATACCTTTGTATCTAATACGTTTGTATTTTCCACAATGGCATTCATAATCTTTTACTGGACCAAATATCCTTTCGCAAAATAACCCATCTCGCTCAGGTTTATAGGTACGATAATTTATTGTTTCAGGTTTGGTAACTTCTCCGTTCGACATTTCCTGAATCTCTTCTGGAGATGCTAAACTTACTGTAATTTTCGAGAAGTTTGTTTTTACTTTATTATCTTTTCTAAAAGCCATTTTTTAGCTATTTAATATTTTAATAATTAATCCAGATTTATTCTCAAACATAAACCACGTAGTTCATGCAACAATACATTCAATGACTCTGGGATTCCTGGTATTGGCATTTGTTCGCCTTTTACAATACTTTCGTATGTTTTTGCGCGACCTACTACATCGTCCGACTTAACAGTAAGAATTTCTTGCAGTATATTTGCAGCACCAAAAGCTTCTAATGCCCAAACTTCCATCTCCCCAAAACGTTGACCACCAAATTGAGCTTTACCTCCAAGTGGTTGTTGCGTAATAAGAGAATATGGACCTATACTACGTGCATGCATCTTATCTTCTACCATGTGCCCTAATTTAAGCATGTAAATGATACCTACAGTTGCTGGTTGGTCAAATTTTCGACCCGTTCCACCATCAAATAGATAAGTTTTTCCATATCTCGGCACTCCTGCTTTATCTGTATAGTCATTTATTTGATCTATTGTTGCTCCATCAAAAATAGGTGTCGCAAACTTACAACCCAGTACGTCTCCAGCCCATCCTAAAACGGTTTCATAGATTTGTCCTAAGTTCATACGAGAAGGTACACCTAATGGATTCAATACAATATCAACCGGTGTTCCATCTTCAAGGAATGGCATATCTTCTTGACGAACAATTCTTGCCAAAATTCCTTTATTTCCATGGCGACCTGCTAATTTATCTCCAACTTTTATTGTACGCTTACTT
>CAYJBL010000109.1:0-260 GCA_964368115.1 uncultured Bacteroidales bacterium | reverse complement strand
CAATATATACTTTTGCTAGCTGCATAATTCCTGCTGGTAGCTCATCACCTATTGTTATATCCAATTTTTTACGTCTATATTCTCCTTCTATTTTTTTATGTTCAATCATATAATTAAACAATAGACGCGCAATTGTAGTATTTCTAGTTTTATCTGTTGTCCAACGATTTGGACTGATATTTAATAAATTCTGCTCACCTAATAATTTTTGAGTAAATTTAACTCCTTTCGGAATTACATCGTTATTAAAATTATCTTTT
>CAYJBL010000108.1:0-6222 GCA_964368115.1 uncultured Bacteroidales bacterium | reverse complement strand
ACAAAGAGCATACGTAAGTTTCGATTGGGCAGCTAAAAAACTATTGCGCCAGAAATCTAATTTTGTAATATTAGAGGGCTTTTTGGCCGCGTTGTTAAACGAAGATATGAAAATAGACAGCATTCTCGAAAGTGAAAGCAATCAGAATGATGAGATAGATAAATTTAATAAAGTTGATTTATTAGCCCGAAATACTCGAGACGAATTGGTTTTGATTGAGATTCAAAATTGTCATGAGTTAGATTATTTTCATCGTATACTATTTGGGACCTCAAAACTAATTGTGGATCACCTTGATAAAGGAAATGCTTATGGGAAAATAAAGAAAATTTATTCTATTCACATTGTTTATTTCGATTTAGGTCAAGGAAAAGATTATGTTTATCATGGTGAGACTAATTTTATTGGAATTCATCAAAAAGATAAGTTAAAACTTAGCCATAAGCAGCAAAAACAGTTTTTAAAAGAGTATGCTAGTGAATTATTTCCAGAGTATTATTTGTTGAAAGTCAATGATTTTGATAAACATGCAGTGACGCCTCTCGACGAATGGATACAGTTTTTAAAAACAGATTTTATTAAAGATGATACTACGGTCAGAGGTCTACCCGAGGCTAAGGAACATTTAGGTTATAGCAAACTTAACAGTAAAGAACGACGTGAGTATGATAATTTTGTAGAAACACAACGTTGGCGAAAAAGTGTAATTTCTACAGGGTATGATGATGGTTATACAGATGGAAAAAATGTTGGACATGCAGAAGGACACGCAGAAGGTAAAGCAGAAGCTCAAAAAACGATGGCAAAAAAATTAAAAGAACTAGGAGCGACCAACGAAATGATCCAAAAAAGTACAGGGCTAAGTGTCGAAGAAATAGAAAAATTATAAACAAAAAAACAATTGTTTTGCGATTTCAATAAAAACTTACATAAAAATTCTAAATAGAAATCTGATAAAACTCATTTATAATAGTGAAATGAAATAATATTTTTATCGCAGTAAAAAATAATTATAACTATTATAACATTGGTATGCAAAAAATAGATAAACACCCGATTCTTGAAGTTTCTGAACATGAAAAAGTAACATTTAAATATAATGGACAATTAATAACAGGAGATAAGGGATTTACGATTGCCGCAGCATTGCACCAAGCAGGTTTTTCAGTACATAGTCATTCCTTAAACAATAGAAATCGTTCTTTAGAGTGTGGTATTGGTAAATGCGGAGCATGTGAAATGCTAGTAGATGGAGAAATAAAACGAATATGTATTACAAAGATTGATACAGTAAAAGAAATCACAGAAATAAATAAAGATTATATTCCATCTGTAAAAGATTCAGATTCATCTAAAGAAATAGCTGTTTATAAAACAAGTGTAGCAATAATTGGAGCAGGACCAGCTGGTTTAGCAACAAGAGAAGTGTTAAATCAATATAATGTTGCGAATATTGTAATAGATAATAACGATAAGATTGGAGGCCAATTTTTAATGCAAACACATCAATTTTTCTTTTTTGAAAAGGAAAAGAAATTTGGTGGAATGAGAGGCTTTGACATCGCAGAAACACTTGCAGGAGAAGATAGATCAGGAATAATGCTTAATTGTGTTGTTTGGGATATTTTAGAAGAGAAAAAGCTTGCAGTAAAAAATATATCCACAAACGAAATTTTCTATATTCAAGCAGATCATTTAGTCGTAGCTACAGGTGCAATACCATTTATGCCTAGTTTCAAAAATGATGATGTTCCAGGTGTATATACTGCTGCTGTTGTTCAAAAAATGATGAACAGCGAATTTACACTGCTTGGTAAAAATGTATTAACTGTAGGTGCTGGAAATATTGGGTATTTGACATCATATCAATTAGTTCAAGCAGGTGCAAATGTAAAAGCAATTATTGAAGCAATGCCACGTGAAGGAGGATTTCCTGTTCAAGCAAATCGTGTAAGAAGGTTAGGAATCCCAGTGATGACAAGCCATATTTTATTAGAAGCAATTCCAAACGACGACTATACAGGAGTTGTGGGTGCTATTATAGCTGAAGCAGAAAATTTTAAGCCAGTTGCTGGAACCGAAAAAATAATTACAGGAATAGATGCTATAAATATATGCACAGGATTAGTTCCTGACGACCAGCTAATGACAAAAGGAATGTTGTTGTTTGGCAGAAATGTATACTCTATAGGCGATGCATTAAGAATTGGTGAGGGAACAAGTGCAGTATTAAGAGGAAAACAAGCTGCATATGAAATACTTGAAAATATTGGTCAACGATATAATTATGATGAATATCTTGCTGTTTCGAAAGAGTATATTGATTCTCAGCAGCATCCAACTCGCATTATAGACTCTCCAACATTACCAAGTAGAGAAAGAGCCGAAGCAAAACCTTATGTGCAAATTGATTGTTTATATGGATTTGCATGTAATCCGTGCGAATTTTCTTGTCCTCACGGAGCAATAACAAAAACATCAACAAGCACAGTTCCTCGTATTGATTATGATAAATGTATTGGTTGTATGGACTGTGTTTATCAGTGTCCAGGACTTGCAATATTTGGATATTCAGAAAAAAAAGATTGGATATTTTTACCGATAGAATATGCTGCAACAGAAGGGCAAGAGGTATTTTTAGTTGATAATAATGGTAGTAAAATAGGTGATGGAATTATTGAAAAAATTCTTAAAAAACCAAATAAAACAAATGTAGCTAGAGTAAAATCGATAGATTTACACAATGAAGAATTAGCAAAAATAAAAGGTTTTATAGTAAAAGATAAATATCCAGAACCGCTACAAATAGATAAATTAACAAAAGATTATCCATCGGAAACTTATATTTGTCATTGCGACGATGTAAAACTTGAAGATATACTTGAAGTTGTAGGTGACAGAAAATTTATCAGTATTGATGAAATTAAACATACTACACGATTAGGAATGGGAGCATGTCGTGGTAAACGTTGCATAAAACGTTTAAAACAATCAATAGCACCTTATGGGATAGAAATAGTCGGTGATGCACTTCCTCGTGCACCATTATCAAATCAAGTTTTGATGGGCGAGTTTTCACCAAATTCAAAAGAAAAAATATTTGTGAGTCCTGATAAAATAAAACCAAATAGAAAAAAAGTAGGTGCATTGATAGCAGGAGGAGGAATGGCAGGAAGTTCACTGTTACGATATATGGCAGAAGCAGGGCTAAAACCGTTGATGATAAATAAAGATCGCGGTGGAAGTTGGCGAAATATCGCAGGTGGTCGTCCAGCATTCTCGTTGCCTGCACTTGCTGATATTGCACTGAAAAATAGAGAATTATTTGTCGAATTACAATCGAAATCGAATATTGATTATAGACCAATACAATACGTTAGTTTTGCCCATGATGATGATACTTATAAAGCTTTAGAGGCATCAAAAGCATGGTCGAATGCATTTATGATCGACAAACAAGATTTTGGAAAAGAAATTTCGCCATACTTTAATCCTAATCTAAATACTTATCAATCTGCACTTATTACTAATGATTGTTGGCAAGCGACACCAGGAAAAACTATAGACTTATTGCGAAAATTAGCATTAGACGCAGGAGGGGAAATACTAGAAGATTGTGAGCTTGTAGATGTATATAAAGAAGGTAAAAATACAATTGCATTGGTAAAAGACCATTATGGAGTATATACAGAATATGAAACAGAGCATTTTGTAAATGCATTAGGAATGGATGCAGAAAAATTTGCAAATAAATTAGGTTTAGAGACAGGTTTATATCCAGTAAAACATCAAGCATTTATTACAAGACGATTACCAATGTTAGGGAAAAATTCTACACCTCTAAATATGTTAATTGACAGGAGAAAATACAAAGGATTCTCGGCAGTTTATGGACAACAACTAGCAGAAACAGGCCAAATTATTGGCTGTGCTTCGCCAGCTTTAGACTATACAGAAACAGATAAGGACTTGAGATTCTCATCAAAAGAATTTATCGAAATAGTATCAGAAATATTTGTAGATTGGATTCCTCAATTATCAAGTGTAGGATTTCAAGCACTATGGTCGGGGTATTATGTAGAGCCTCGTTATATTGTAGACCCTGAAAATGGACTAATGGTTGGTTTACGTGGACATGGATTTATGTTAGGACAATATCTTGCGAAATTGTATGTAGATAAATTAACTGGAAAACAAACACCTGATTATTTCGAAGATTTGAAAATTAGTGGCAAAGGGCTTTCAGAAACAGCATTTAAATAGTATATAACAATAAATAATAAAAATTATGACAGAAACAATTAAACAAACTTTAAAAGATTCGGTATTATCAAGATGGATTGTACTGATTTTATTATCATTAATGATGTTTTTTGCTTACATGTTTGTAGATGTGCTATCGCCGCTAAAAACAAGGTTAGAAACAGATTTAAGTTGGAGTTCGACAACATTTGGACTATTTTCAGGAGCAGAATATTTCTTAAATGTATTTTTCTTATTTTTAATTTTCGCAGGTGTAATACTTGATAAAATTGGAGTTAGAAAATCTGCATTGGTATCAGCAATATTGATGGTTGCAGGTGCCTCATTAAAGTATTATGCGATATCTCCAGCATTTGCAGGAACTGCATTAGAAGTATGGTTGGGTTCATGGTGGACAGCATTTCCAGGTACCGCAAAATTAGCTTCATTAGGCTTTATGATTTTTGGTTGTGGTGTAGAAATGGCTGGTATTACAGTTTCAAAAGGTATTGTAAAATGGTTTAAAGGTAAAGAATTAGCTTTGGCTATGGGAACAGAAATGGCAATTGCTCGTTTAGGGGTATTTGCGGTTTTTAGACTATCTCCACGTGTTCAAGAGTCTTTTGGTGATATACATACACCAGTACTTTTTATCTTAATCCTTTTAATTATCGGTTTGATTTGCGCAATAGTCTACTTCTTTTTTGATAAAAAATTGGATAGTCAATTAGGTGGTTCGACAGAAGAAGCAGAAGATCCATTTAAAATTACAGACTTAAAATTCTTATTTACAAACAAGGTATTCTTGATTGTTGCTGGTTTATGCGTACTATATTATTCTGCAATTTTCCCATTTCAAAAGTATGCTCCTAATATGCTTGAAAATAATTTAGGTTTGACATCAAAAGAAGCATCAGATATCTTCTCGTGGTTCCCTATTGGAGCAGGTTTACTGACTCCATTTATCGGAGCATTTATAGATAAAAAAGGTAAAGGAGCTACTATGTTGATGTTAGGCGCATTGCTAATGATATCATGTCATTTAGCGTTTGCATTCTTACTTCCTGCAACAGGATCTAAAATGGTAGCTTACACAGGAATCATAGTTCTTGGTATTTCATTCTCTTTAGTGCCTGCATCTTTATGGCCATCTGTTCCAAAATTAGTGGACGATAGATATTTAGGGTCTGCTTATGCTGTGATTTTCTGGATTCAAAATATTGGATTAATGACAATTCCAATGGTTATCGGTATGGCGCTTGATAGTGCTAATAGTGGAATCGCAGAAGGTGAACCTCTAAATTATACTGTACCTATGGTAATGTTTGCATCGTTAGGGGTTATTGCATTTATTCTAGGAGCTTGGCTTAAAGTTGAAGACAAGAAAAAGGGATATGGTTTAGAGCAACCAAATATTTAATAGAATTATAAATTACAAATAATAATAAAGTGCCAAGATTTAATTTTTGGCACTTTTTTTTATATTTGTATGTTGAATAAAATAAAACTAAATAATGAAAAAAATATCAATTTTAATATTCATTATAGTGTTCTCGTTCGAAGTTTTTGGACAAGCATTATTGTGGGAAGTGACAAATGATAAATCAAAATCTACATCATATTTATATGGTTCGATTCATATTGCAGACAAACGTGTTTTTGCTTATGATTCAACAGTAATAAACGCGTTTAACTCGTGCGACGCTTTTGCTATGGAAATATTATTAGACGAAATAGACAAAACAGATGTATTGAAGCATATGCTTATGAAAGATCATAAGATAGAGGATTTTCTTACAAAAAAACAATATTCTGAAATTGACAGTGTTTTAAAATCTGAAATAGGAGTAGGTTTAACATTTTTTAATAAGATGAAACCATTTTTCTTGCAAGCTCAAATTCTACAAATGACAATGAAGTCAGATATGAAAGAAGCTTTAGATTTACATTTTCTATTGATGGCTAGAGAAGCAAAAAAAG
>CAYJBL010000107.1:5805-6297 GCA_964368115.1 uncultured Bacteroidales bacterium | reverse complement strand
ATTTAAATAAAAAAGGAATCCAAAATGCTTCCTTTTCTTAGTCTTTTAAAAAAGATTACTTTACAGCATCTTTTAATTCGCTACCAACTGAGAATTTAACTACTTTTTTTGCTGGAATTTGAATGATTTCATTTGGTTTTTGAGGATTGCGACCTTGTCTTGCAGATCTTTCTGTAACGCCAAAAGTACCAAAACCTACTAATGCAATTTTGTCTCCGTTTTTTAATGCTTCAGTTGTTGTTGCCATAAAAGCATCTAAAGCTTTTTTTGCATCTGCTTTTGTTAATTCTGCTTTGCTAGCAATAGCGTCGATTAGTTGTGATTTGTTCATTTCTTTTGTGTTTTAAAAATAAAAATAATAACTGTCGGTTACAAATATAATAATAAAGTGCTTTCCTACAAATTTTTAGTAAAAAAAATATGCTTAATTAAATATAATAAGTGTAAACTTTCTTTCTCAATTATAGTGTTTTTCTGTATTTGCAAGGCTTT
>CAYJBL010000107.1:0-5795 GCA_964368115.1 uncultured Bacteroidales bacterium | reverse complement strand
GGCTTTCAGCTATATAATAATGTAAAATTGAATTTAAAAAAAACGTAAAAAAATAATATATTTTTAATAAATTGCTTTAAAATAGATAGATATTGAACTGAAAATATGTGAGTTTTTAATGGCTTGTATTACAAAAAAAGCAAATATGAATAATATTATTAAATAATAGAGTTTAATATATGGTTTGTTTTTTATGTGTTTGCTAGTATTTATTAGCAATAAAAAGTAATTATTTTTTTCTAAGTAGCATTAGACCATCTCTAAGAGGTAAGATTATTTTTTCAACTTTATTATCGGCTTTAATATATGAATTAAATTTAGCAATACCTTGGGTCATATAATCATTTGAAGCAATAGGTTTAAATATTTTGTCATCCCAAAGAATATTGTCGATAAGAATAAGACCTCCAGTTTTTAATTTAGGAAATACAGCTTCATAATATTCAATATATTTTCTTTTATCTCCATCAATAAATATAAAATCGAAATTGTTCTGGAGGGAGGCTATATGTTCTAGTGCATCGCCAATAATTAGGTCAATTACATCTTCAAGTCCAGCAAGCTTAAAATATTTTTTTGGGAGCCATTCTATTTCATCGTTAATTTCAAAAGTAATAAGTTTTCCTCCAGTATTTTTTATTGCTCTAGCCATGCAAATAGACGAATATCCAGAATATGTTCCTATTTCGAGAATGGATTTTGAATTTGTTATTTGAATTAAAAAATTTAATAAATTTCCTTGATACCAGCCCGACATCATGCGAGGGTGTAGCTGTGTTAAAGCTGTTTCGCGCGTTAGGTCAACAAGAATTTGATCCTCTTCTCCGTGAAAATTGAGTATGAATTCATTTTTGTCGTTCATATTTGTATTAATTAATAGTATAGAAGGCTTGAAAAATTATCTTTTTGTAGGATTTCATTAGCTACATCAAGAATTTGTTCGGCAGTTACGGATTCTATCGCTTCAATAGTCTGATTTAGAGTTTCAATGTGATCGTATATCAGAAATGATTTTCCCATCGAAAATAAAAAATTAGAATTTATTTCATTACCAATTGAAATTTGTCCAATAAGTTGTTTTTTTATTTTATTCAGTTGTATAGGGCCTAATTTATTGGATTTTAACTTATTGAATTCATTGAAAATTATTTCAATAGCTTGTTCGGTATTGTGCTTATCAGCGCCAAAATATATATTGAAATTGCCAGTGTCTTCGTATGAAGTATAATTTGATTCAATGTTATAAGAAATAGCTTTTTTCTCTCGTAATGCCATATTTAGGCGAGAATTCATTCCTGTTCCTGCAAGTAAATTAGAAATTAATATTAAAGGAAGTCGTTTTGGATCTTTGAAGTTATATGCATAAGTGCCAAGAATACAGTGCGATTGATGAGATTTTATTTTTCGCTCTTTATGTGTAACAAATCGGTTATTGAAAATATCTTTTGAATATGTTCGTGTATTCGTTGGATTTATTTCTAGATGCTTTTTTACAAATTTTAATAGAGTTTTAAAGTCAATGTTTCCAATAGAGCAAAATACCATGTTGTCAGTATTATATTTCGTATTTACGAAGTTCTTGACATCGTTGCTATTGTACTTAAGTAATTTTTTTGCATTCCCAAGAATACTTCTACCTAACGGATGTTCAGCATATAGAATTTCTTCAAAGTCGTCGAATATCTGTTCAGCAGGGCTATCTTTATACGAATTGATTTCTTCTATAATAATTTCTTTTTCTTTTTCAATTTCCTTATTAGGGAATGTCGAATTAAAAACAATATCATTAATCAATTCAATAGCTCTTTCGTAGTATTCACACAGAAAGCTTGTCGAAATGTATGTTTCTTCTTTTGTTGTAAATGCATCTATTTCTCCGCCAACATCTTCCATACGACTTAGTACATGGAAAGCACGACGTTTATTCGTACCTTTAAATAGCATGTGTTCCGTGAGATGAGCAATTCCATGTTCATTTATATCTTCGTCTCTTGTTCCTGTATTAATAATTAGTCCGCAATGTGCAACTATAGAGTTTACGCGTTTATGAATAATTCTAATACCATTATTTAGCTCAGCTATTTCGTGCATTTATTTTTTTTGCAAAAATAACATTAAACATGAGATTTAAGTATAAATAATGGAGTGGAAAACTATAGAAAATAAGATAAAGCAAAATAAATTGTAAAAAAATAGTAAAAAAATGTGTAGAAATTTTTGAGAATAAATAAAAAGAATTAAATTTGCAGTCCTTTAACGGAGGTACCATAGCTCAGTAGGTAGAGCACAGGACTGAAAATCCTGGTGTCCCTAGTTCGACCCTAGGTGGTACCACAAAAAAAGCGAAGTTCAAACTTCGCTTTTTTTGTATCTATTTTCTTGTATTATACTCTACTTAATTTTAGCATGTTAGTGCGATCTTTAGCTGTAATAGGCGTGCTAGCTACATGAATCACAAGATCACCTTTTTTTACTAAACCTAGATCAAGTAGTTGCTTTATAGAATGTTCAATTGCTTCGTCAATAGAATCAAAAAGAGGGAAATGAAAACTGTCGATCCCCCATAAAAGAGGTAAAACTTTAAGAAGATCTTTATTTGATGTGAATGCAAATATTTTAGCTTTAGGTCTATGACTTGATAATCTAGTTGCAGTATATCCTGAAAAACTAAATGAAATGATAGCTTTTGCATTTGTTTCTTTAGCTAAATTACATGCACTTTTACAGATAGAATCAGGAAGAAATGTAGCACTATCGGCTTTTGGAGGATGAGATTTGTAGTAAATATCGCTTTTTGCTTCGGTATAATTAATAATACTCTCCATGGCATTAATGGTTTCGACAGGATATTTTCCTACTGATGTTTCGCCACTTAACATTAGAGCGTCGGCACCGTCGAGAACAGAATTTGCAACATCGCTAGCTTCGGCGCGAGTAGGGCGGAAGTTTTCAATCATACTTTCTAACATTTGAGTTGCAATAATTACTGGTTTAGATTTTGCAATGCATTTGTCTACAATTGTTTTCTGAATAATAGGGACTTTGTCGAAATTTACTTCTACTCCAAGGTCTCCACGTGCAACCATTATAGCATCAGTTAAATCAATGATTTTATCAAGATTTTTAACTGCTTCGGGTTTTTCAATTTTTGAGATTAATTTAACATCTGCTTTAAAAGAAGAAATATATTCTCGAAGATATAAAATATCTGCAGGTTCTCGAACAAACGAAAGTGCTATCCAATCTACTTTATGGTTTAGTGCGAACAGTACATCTTTTTTATCTTTTTCTGTTAAACTTGGTAAACTTGTTTTTGTGTCAGGTAGATTTACTCCTTTTTTTGAGTATAGTGGCCCGCCATGAATGACTTTTGCAGAAACTTTATCATGAGAATTTGTTGCACTTGCTTCAAGTTTTATTTTCCCATCATCAACAAGAATAATATCGCCAACTTTTACATCTGTTGGGAAATTTTTGTAGCTAATAAAAAACGTATTTTCACTATTGACACTTTCGTCGGTACAAAAATTTATTGTATCTCCGTCTTTAAGAATCACCGGCTCTTTTTCTACTATTCCTATGCGAAGTTTTGGACCTTGGAGATCGGCAAGAATTGCAATATTACAATTTAATTCATTTTCGAGTTCTCGAATCATTTTTATTGTCTCGGCTTTTTCTTCATGATTGCCATGTGAAAAATTTAGTCTGAATACATCAAGACCGCTAAGAATCATTTGTTTTAGAATCTCTTTATTATTGCTTGCAGGACCTAAAGTTGCAATGATCTTAGTTTTTGAGTTTATTTTCATTTTTGTTGACATAATAAATATATTTGAAATTAATTTTTCATTTTAAATTTTTCATTAGTTTCTTTTACAACATTTTCTTTCCAATTGTCAGGATAACCAGGAAATGTTGGCGATTTAGGATATCCCCAATCGTTACGTAAGAATTCTCCGTTTTCTTCTTGCTTAATATTACCGTCTAAATATTTGACTAATAGCCATTCTCCAAATGTTTTCCAATAATCAACAACATAATTAGCATTAGATACACAGTAATCGGTAAGGTATTCTTTAGCTTGTAAAGGTGTTTCATTATGTAGATTAAGAGCAACTTGGTCAATATATTTTTGTTGTTCAATGAATTTAGATTCAATCTCGTTTTGTTGTTTATTTATATCAACCATAACTCTATCGTAGAAAAGGTATGCAAAATGAGCAACTCTATTAAATACCCAAAATGCGGCATCTTCTTTATAAGTTAGCATATCTCCGTAGCCTTCAGCCCATTTAGAAGGTGTTTTAGATATTCCGCAATAGAAAGGTACATATACACATGACGCAGCATCATCAACAGCAAACCAGATTACCCCGCCAATAGGATTTGGAAGCCATGAGCGCATTTGAGAAATAAATGAAAATCCTGTTTGTTGGGTTGCAGTCACTCTTTCATTGCAATATGTTTGGTTATTATATTCCCATGTAAGAGGTCGCCATCTATATGGTAATCCAAATGGACCAGCTCCAGGGTCTTTACTCATATCTAATTCAGTTCCTTCAAGATGATCTCGTTTTAGAGCCATTAAATCTTCAGGTCCTAATTTACGATTAGGCTTAATGTATAGGGGCATTCTTATTGATAGATCGTTGCCAATAGCATGTTCCCAATATATATCCATGCTGTCGGATATGTTATTGAAAGCAGCCCAAACCCTTAATTCGCAAAATCTTGCACCATCGTATGTGAGTGGTGCATAGGCGTCGGAAAATGAAAATTCTGAATCATTTCCACTAAAATATTTTTTGTCGCGTGCAAATGAAATAATATCTTCGGAGTAAATTGTCGAAATTTCAGGATTATTGATAAGATCCATATTTTTACTACTGATAGAATTTTTTTTGTTTTCAAGAGTAAAATTTGTTATCCTAGCTTGGTTTGCATGTGCAGAAACGTAGCCATCTGGAATTCGAATTGCAACCCATATAGCACCTTTGTTTTTATTAATATATTTATTTTGTTTTTTATCCCAAACTATTTCCATCCCTTTGCTTATCATTTCTAGAATCCATACTTCGTTAGGATCTGCAATTGAAAATGATTCTCCACTGCTTGCATAGCCATATTCTTCTACAAGCGTTGTCATAGTTACAATTGCTTCGCGAGCAGTTTTGGAGCGTTGAAGCGCAACAAACATAAGACTACCATAATCGACAATTGCAAGACTATCCATTAGTTCTTGTCTGCCACCAAAAGTGCTTTCTCCAATGGATACTTGGTACTCATTAATGAATCCAACAACTTGGTATGTTTCACGAGCCTGTGGTATTTGACCAAGTAACTTAGCGGTACCTCTATCGTATAAATTTAGCATACTGCCTTCTGGCCATTTAGCAGCTTCGCGCCAGTATAACTCTCCATATCTAATGTGAGAGTCAGCGGCATAACTAATCATCGTTGAACCATCTTTACTTGCTCCTTTTGTTACAAGGTAGCTTGTGCATGCAAATGACTTGTAGTAAAACACAGTGCAAGCAAATGCAATTAATAGTATTGAAATTTTCTTCATGTAAAAATATTTATATCGGTAAAGTTATTGAAATATTTATGATATAAATAATTTTTTTATTACAAGTTTGTTAAAAAAAATATTGCGGAATTTAAATTAATTAAATCTAATTGATTCACTAGGGGTGATTCTGGAAACTAAGAATGACGGTAATATCATCATGCAGACAGTTGTGATCAGAGTTCCGATATTTAGGATTAAAATATGTACTAAATTTAAATTGATA
>CAYJBL010000106.1:0-6302 GCA_964368115.1 uncultured Bacteroidales bacterium | reverse complement strand
AGACGTAATGATGGCAAAGCGTAAAATATCGCTCGGGACTCTTGCAGAACGAATAGACATTACACCAGCAAATTTATCAATTTTAAAAACTGGGAAAGCAAAAGCAATACGTTTTTCTACACTTGAAGCAATCTGTAAAGAACTTGATTGTCAGCCAGGAGACATTTTAGAATATTGTTTGGGTGAAGAGTAATTTTTATTTTTTTTTAGAATTAGTTAGTAGGTAAAAAAATAAGGTTCAAAATAACTTTAGCGTACTATTTCTAAAACGCCACACTAGCGCAAGTAGAGTTCGGTCGTATAGAAGTTGTAGGCTTTATGTGGGTTATCATTTACCTTTAATATTGTTTATCAATAACAAAGCGTTAATGCCTACTACTTTTGTAAATTCTGTTGTGTTTATCGCTTTGTATAAAAGGGAAAAATTATAAATAATTTATTCTGATTTTTGTAATAAAATTTTATATTTTGGAATTATTTTATTTATTTTGCATCTTTATTGAAAGTAATGCGGATAATTGCTCACAGAACATTAGTAGAGTTTTACACAAAGCACACCAAAGCAAAAACAGCCCTCGAATCGTGGTATTCTAAGGTATCAAAAGCGTCGTGGGAAAATTTTGCAGATATAAAACTCAGTTTTAATAGTTCTGACAGTATTGGCAACCAGCGGTATGTATTTAACATAAAAGGAAATGATTATAGATTGATAGCCATAGTTAAGTTTAAAATACAAATGGTTTACATCAGGTTTATAGGTACGCATGCCGAATATGATAAAATAGATTGTAAAAACGTATGATTATGACACGCATAGAAAACGAAACTCAATACAAAGCAGCAATGCAGCGAATAGAAGAATTGCTGTTAGTTGTATGCGAAGAAACACCAACGGACAATATAAACTCGGTAGAATTAGTGCTTTTATCTAATCTTGTTGCCTATTACGACGATGTGCATTATCCTATAACAACGCCTTCGTTACCCAACATGCTTAAACTGCGCATGTATGAGATGAACCTAAATCAAAAAAATATAGCCAAAATGATTGGAGTAAGCCCTGCTCGTATAAGCGAATATCTCAACGGAAAAAGCGAACCTACACTTAAAGTTGCAAGAGAAATTTCGCGCAAGCTGTCAATAGATGCCGAAATTGTGTTGGGGGTGTAAATTTAGAAAGCTATGCTTGAAGTGTTTTCTACTACAAAATAAAATCCTCATAATTCACTGAATCGATTACCTTAAAAGTTGAATTAGGATAAGCCTCTAGAAATTGTTTAGGGATTTTTACTTTTTTATTCTGCTTCCATTTAAATTCGTAAGCATAAATATGCCCATCCTTCTCTTCAATATAATCTATTTCTTTTTGCTGAAGAGTACGCCAATACCAACTATTGCACCAATTTCTTGTATAATGATTATATTTTTGACGTTCCGACATTAAAAAATTCTCCCAAAGCGCACCTATATCTGTTCGCATTTCTATTTGCGAAAAATTAGTAATTAACGCATTGCGAATACCATTATCGTAGAAATATATTTTCTTGCTGTTTTTTAGTTCATTACGAAGATTTCGACGAAGTGATCCAAATCTAAATATTATAAAAGTTTGCTCAAGTAAACCAATGTATCTTTCAACAGTTTTTGAATCTAAACCACAAATTTGACCAAGTTCATTATACGACACTTGCGAACCAACTTGATATGCTAAAGCTTGCAAAAGTTTCAATAATTTGTCTGATTTTTTTATTTGCTCCCACATCAGTATATCTTTATAAAGATAACTATCTGACAATTGTCTAAGTATCTCTCTTTCCTCGCCAATATTGGTTACAACTTCGGGGTAATAGCCATAAACTAAGCGATGCGGTAAAAGCCGTTTTTCTTCGAGTAATCCATGATGATTAACCATTTCTGCAAATGAAATTGGAAACATTTTGTACTCCCATTTTCTGCCCGTTAGTGGCTCATTCACATTATTTGCAAGGTCAAACGACGAACTTCCCGTAGCAACAACTTGTACATCTTTTATATTGTCTGTTATAAGTTTTAGTTTCAAGCCGATATCTTCAATTCGCTGTGCTTCGTCTATTATTATAACTTTTTTGTTTCCAATAATTGTTTTCAAGCGAGACGAAGAAATATTTTCTAATAATTCTCTAACATCTGGGTCATCTCCATTGAGCCACATCATTTCATCTTCACTAGAAAATAGAGATTTTAGAGATGTTGTTTTTCCAACTTGACGTGCGCCCATTAATATTACAGCTTTCCCTGCTCCTATCCTTTCTGTAATGTTCTTTAAAATAGTTCTTTCTATCATAACTCAAAACTTTCAATGCCCAAAAATATGAATTTTTGGAATTGAATCCAAGAAAAACGTGAAATTTTTGGAATTGAATCCAAAAAAAACGTGAAATTTTTGGAATTGAATCCAAAAAAAACGTGAAATTTTTGGAATTGAATCCAAGAATTACAGAAAATTATTCTTAAACTTTAAACAAACGGTAGGTATTTACAAACAAAAAAGCTCATTAATTCCGCAGAATAATGAGCTTTTTTGTTTAACTAATATTACCTTCAAATACTAATTTTCATTAATAAGATTCAAAATTGTAATTTCGCTCTCTGTTCCTAAGCGCATTGGAGGGCCAAAAGTTCCGCTGCCTTGCGATACGTACACTTGCGTGGTTTCTGTATAACGATAAAGTCCTTTGTTAAACTCAAACATCAATGGCGCAATAAGCGTAGCTGGAAACATTTGTCCTGCGTGAGTATGTCCAGCAAGATATAAATTCAGTCCATTCTCGGCAGCATATTTTGCTCCAACTGGATTGTGATGCAACAAAACAGATGCACGGTTTTTATCAATATTGAGCGTTGGTAATACTTCTTTTATTGTAACACCTGCTGGTGGAGCATGAAATGTATTTACTTCTTCTGTATCTGCCATAAGATAATCTAAACCTACAATTTGCAAGCCTTTTACTTCTACTTTTTCATTATCGAGGACAGTAATTCCATTTTCAGTAAGCATCTTTTTAATATCGCTCGAACCAGAATAGCCATCATGGTTACCTTCGACAAAAAATATTGGTATATTCAAGCGTTTAAATGGTTCAAGCACTTCTGGTTTTAGTCGTACACGCCCATCAAACATATCGCCTGTAATAACCACGGCATCAACATTTTCCTCTTCAATCATTGCTACTAACTTATTTACTGTTCGTTCGCCCCAAAAATGCCCTATATGAATATCCGAAAGTTGAGCCAGTTTAAGAGGTTGCACTAAATTTGGTAGTTTTACATCTTGGTGGTAAACTTTAGTGTTTGTAGCATTATAAATTGCATAACACGAAATTAAGAGTGTTAATCCTAGCACTATAAATCCAAATAATCTAGGTTGCATCTTGACAAAAAGCTGAACTAAATCGACTGCTAATAAACAAAAAATTAAGATCGCTAAAACGCCAAAACCTATTGACGAAAAATTGTTTGCAAAATTTGCAAATCCTCCAGTAAGATTATTGCGCATAATTACCATTGTTGCAACAATAAAGGAAATTGCTAAAACTCCCATAACTAAAGTCATTATTTTAGGAGATAAGTCAAAAGACCATGCCAAACGTCTTGAGATATAAAAAATTGCCAGAACAACTAGCGCTAAAAAAATTATTGGAAATAGATATAAAATTATTTTACTCATTTTTATTTATTTTATTGTTAACTATATAATTGATTTCTATACTCATTAGGCGTCATTCCCACACGTTTTTTAAACTGTCGGCTAAAATATTGCGGATATTCAAACCCAAGTGAGTATGCAATTTCGGCAACGCTGGCAGTCGAAACCGAAAGCTCTGTTTTGGCTCGCTCTATAATTAGAGTTTGAATATGCTCTTGTGCACTGCGTCCTGTTTCGCGTTTTATTAAATCGCTCATATAGTTTGGCGATAGGTTCAGCTTTTCTGCGCAATATTTTACAGTTGGAAGTCCGCTTTGTGGAGCTTCGGTATTGATAAAATAATTATCCAAAATAGATTCGAACTTCGATAACATATCAGAGTTTAAAACTTCGCGAGTGATAAATTGTCGGTCGTAAAAGCGTTCGCAATATCCGAGCAAAAGTTCAATATTAGATACAATAATTCGTTTGCTATGTTTGTCGATAGGGCGCGATATTTCTTTGGCTATTTTTTCGATGCAATCAACCACTGTTCGGCGTTCTTCGGAACTAAGGTGTAAAGCCTCGTGAACTTCGTACGAAAAAAAGTTATAGTTTTTCATTGTTGCAGCCAGCGAAGTACTTTTAAGTAAGTCGGGATGAAAAAACACACCAAGACCTTTACCTGACTTTGTTTCTACATTGTTTTCAATACCGATAACTTGGTGAGGTGCAAAAAACACCATTGTTTCATCTTGATAGTCGTACTTGTTTCGCCCGTAGGCTAGTTCGGCACTACAAGAGTCTTTTAGCAGTATAGAATAAAAATTTGTAGAAATCTTGCTATCATCGAATTGTACCGATATTTCAGAAAAATCGATAACTGAAATTAACGGATTCATAGTTTCAAAGTTCAGTATTTTATTGAGCTGCGAAATAGAATCGATATGTATTATTTGATTGTTCATAATATTACATTTTATTTATACACCATGGCAAAGATATGGGAAATTTCACTTTCTACAATTATACAAATTACGGTTTGAGTTGCACTTATTACCGAACTTATCACTCCCTTATTTAACATCTAATACACCTTAGCTATTTATCTGCAACGCTGCACTTTACCTCAATTCAAACTCTCAGCATATTCCATAATTGATGAATGCGATATTTGCTCTACTATCAAACATCCTGCCATTAGAAGAATTACTGCAAACGCAAGCCCTTTGGCTTGTGGCGATGGCACAAACAAAACTACAAGCAACGCAATTACTATTAGCGTAGCAAAGGTAATTTGATAATAAGGAAATTGTTTTACTACCTTCTCCATACGAACAAGTTCTGTTTGCACGAACTCTGTAGAATTTTGACTATAATGCGCTTTACCTTTTTCCGATACTTTATTATTGAAATTTCCGTAGCTCCACCCTCCTAAGGCAATTAATATTCCACAAGCTATTAAACTGCGTTTAAACCAAATTGCAAGCGTTGTAGATGGAAATGCGAAATGTGCAATAATTACTATTGCAATTAGCACTCCCCCCAATATTAAAAAATTAATGCCAACTGTACGCTGAGAGACAATATATGCCTCGAATGATTCTATTATATTCATCTGTTATTTTTTATTTTTATTTTGTTCGCTTCAAATTAAATGTAATACTATTGTTGTAATCGCTTAGCGATATTGAGTTTCCATCTTCCGAAATAAAATCTACTGCTAAATCGTTGCACTCAAAGCCATGCTCATCTAACTTTTCGTCGACAAAAATCAAAGGTTTTACAAATGGATAGTTCCTAACCTTATATTTATCGTTAAATTTTCCTATTATTTTGCAGTTTACAATCATTTCGCCTTCGTTTGTAAAACGCCACGTATAACCATCTTCCGAAAAATTAGTGCTTGTACTGTTTTGCTTCAAAGGTATTGTTTGCCACAACCCAATCTCTTCGGTCTTTTGTTTTACATTGGATATAGAAATTTGATTTTCAATTATTTCTATCACTCCCGATTTTACTGATATAACTTGCCACTCGCCAACAAGAGTTTTTTCTATGTTCTTTCTTGACAGTTTCATGCCATCTTGCGCCAATAAAAAAGTTACAGAACTTAGTAGTATAGCTGTTATTAATGATAATTTTTTCATTGTAATTATTGCTTAATGGTTTATAAAATTTGATACTGCAAAAATAGAATAAACTATCTATTCAAATTTTATACAAATTACTGATATTAGTAAACAAATTACAGAAAAAAAAGCCTTATGCTAACTAGCTCTAACTTATCATTAGTATTTAGCCTAAAATTAAATTTTAGAAATCCAATATTGATGTTGAAAATAATAATTTATATTATAAAAACTATTCTATCATCATTCCAACATTATCTTTCACACTCTGCATCAACCATAAAGGAGTCGATGTTGCGCCACTTATTCCAATTTTTTGTGCGTTCTTAAACCAGTCAATATTTATCTCATCTGGGTTTGTGATAAAGTAACTTTGTGTATTATTTTTTTTGCATTCGTTAAACAACATTTTTCCATTACTACTATTGTAGTCACTTACAAATATTATTACATCATGCTCCTGACAAAATTCGATTAGGCGCGGAATCCGGTTTTTTACACTCGGG
>CAYJBL010000105.1:0-6305 GCA_964368115.1 uncultured Bacteroidales bacterium | reverse complement strand
CAAATCTTAATTCGACTCTATCAGTATTCAAGTATATTTGATCTTTTAAAATACCACGTTTATCAATAACCAATTTGATAATTGATCCAACGTAATCGGATTTTGTGATAACTGTACCTATAATATATGGTTCTTCTACATAATCTAAGTTGTTTGGTTCTGGCATTCCCGACGGATTGTGAACTTCTATGCACTCGCCTTTACTTGTATAGGCAAGGTACTGAACATTTGGTACGGTAGTAATTACATCCATATCAAATTCTCTATCCAAACGCTCTTGAACTATTTCCATGTGCAGTAATCCTAGGAATCCACATCTAAATCCAAATCCTAGAGCAGCAGATGATTCAAGAGTATAAGTTAGTGATGCATCGTTTAATTGCAATTTTTCGATTGATGCTCTTAGTTCTTCATAGTCGTCAGCATCAACAGGGTATATACCTGCAAAAAGCATAGGTTTAACTTCTGAAAAACCATCAATTGCATTTAGACAAGGATTCTCTACAGTAGTAATTGTGTCCCCAACTTTTACTTCTGCAGCGGTTTTTATACCAGAAATAATATATCCAACATCTCCAGCTGATAGCTTATCTTTTGGTAGATTATTTAATTTTAAAACACCAATTTCTTCGGCGTTATATTCTTTTTTTGTATTAATAAATTTAACTAGCTCTTTTTTGGTGATAGTTCCATTTAAGATTCTAAAGTATGCGATAATTCCTCGGAATGGGTTAAAAACAGAGTCGAAGATTAAAGCTTCTAGTGGTTTGTTAACATCCCCTTGAGGAGCAGGAATTTTATTGATAATCGCATCTAATATTTCGTCGATTCCAATTCCCGTTTTGCCACTAGCACGAATAATTTCTTCACGTTTCCCTCCAATTAAATCTAAAATTTGGTCTTCAACTTCTTCTGGCATTGCAGCATCTAGATCCATTTTGTTTAGAATAGGAATTATTTCTAAATCGTTTTCAATTGCCTGATAAAGAGTGGAAATTGTTTGAGCTTGAACACCTTGTGTTGCATCTACAATAAGTAGAGCTCCTTCGCATGCTGCAATTGATCGGCTAACTTCATACGAAAAGTCAACGTGCCCAGGGGTGTCGATAAGGTTTAAAATATATTTTTCACCATTATGTTCATAGTCCATCTGTATAGCATGACTTTTTATTGTTATCCCTCTCTCTCTTTCTAAGTCCATATCGTCCAAGACTTGATTTTGAAAGTCGCGTTCGTTAACTGTACCTGTTGCTTGTAGTAATCTATCAGCTAAAGTGCTCTTTCCATGGTCGATATGTGCTATTATGCAGAAATTTCGTATGTTCTTCATTAATTTTTTCTATAATTTGCCCGCAAAGATACAATATTTATAAGGATTCTCAAAAAAGAACCGCAATGCGAACTAAGTGTGGCGATCTGTTCTTTTGTCTTAATGCTTTTGTAGAACGTGCCTTAGGGATTGCCGCGTCGCTGCGCTTCTCGCAATGACGGCACATGTGAGAATCCTAATCTAAATCGTCATTGCGAAGCAATTTATTTACAATCTTTTATCGGAGCTTTTCTCGCCCTTATGATTTTTAGCTCAAAAATAACAAAGAGAGCGTTAAAGGACTTAGACTGTTTGAGCAAAGCGAGTTTCTAAGTCCTAGCTATCGACTTGTTTTTGAGCGTTAAGAAAATCATTCAGGCTTGATTTTTTTGTAACTTTTTGTATCAAGACAAAAAGTTTATTCATAGGTGCAACTATAAAAAAACATACGTTTCGTCTTCATGCCAGACAGGCACATACTTTTTCACAACTAAAAAAGTATGCAAAAACGTTTGCCGCTGAACCGTCTTTGGCTAAAATTCACTTCGTTCTGCTGACGAAAAAGAACTCGCTATGCTCAAACAGCTTTTTCGCTTAATCGCTACACTAAGCAAATTTCTTAACGCCAATCCGCTGATGCGGCTAAAGCGGTGAATGCTTCGCATTCGGGTTGATTATTTTGTATTGTGCATGCTTTGGAGATTGTCACGTTGTAAAGGCGGTATGTAGGAGTAAAGAAAGAGCCCTAAAATCAAATTCTTAGGGCTCAAACTATCATGAAACATATATCAGGATTTTATCCTAATTTCTATATTCCTTTATTCGGAAATTACTTAACTGCAATAGTTTCAATTTCAACTAATACGCCTAGCGGCAATTCTCTAACAGCAAAAGCAGCGCGAGCAGGAGGATTTACATTATAGTATTTTCCGTAAATTTCGTTCATCGTTTTAAAGTTTGCCATGTCTGAAAGTAGGCAAGTCGACTTTACTACATTTTCGAACGAGTATCCAGCTTCGTCAAGAATAGCTTTGATATTTTGCATTACTTGCTCTGTTTGCTCTTCGATACTTTCTGGAATTGTGCCAGTTTCTGGGTTTACTGGAATTTGTCCCGAGATAAATAGCATTCCGTTAGCTTCGATAGCTTGACTGTAAGGACCAATAGCCTTAGGTGCTTTTTCTGTATTTATTATTTTTTTGCTCATTATTATATAAGTATTATTAAATGTTATATTCTTTAGGTTCAACTTCTCCATTCATTACTAATAATCCGTTCATTGCAAGAGCCGACATTTCGTCTTCGCCAGGATATACTTTCATAGGAGCTATAAAGTTTGTCATTTCATCGATGAAAGCACAGAATTGTTTATTATACGCAATTCCGCCAGTAAGTATGATAGCATCAACTTTACCTTTAAGTACAGCTGCTAGAGATCCGATTTCTTTTGCAACTTGATATGCCATAGCATTAGAAATAAATAAAGCCTCTTTGTCTCCATTATTAGCTTTAACTTCAACGTCATAAGCGTCGTTAGTTCCTAAGTATGCAGCAAAACCGCCATTTCCTTTAAGCATTTGTTTGATTTCTCCAATAGAATATTTGCCACTAAAGCATAATTTTACTAATTGACCAGCAGGAAGAGTTCCTGAGCGTTCAGGAGAAAATGGACCATCGCCATCTAATGCGTTGTTAACATCAATAACACGTCCTTCTCTATGTGCTCCAACCGAAACACCACCACCAAGATGAGCAATAATTAGATTTAGTTCTTCATATTTCTTACCACACTCTGTTGCATATTTACGAGCAATAGCTTTTTGGTTAAGTGCATGGAAAATTGAAATTCTATTAAAATTAGGGTGACCAGCAACTCTAGCAATGTCTTCCATCTCATCAACAACAACAGGGTCGGCAATAAATGCTCTAACGCCATTAATGCTGCTTGCAATGTCGTCAGCAATTAAACCACCCAAATTAGATGCGTGCTCGCCAATTGGTGAGTTGCGAAGATCATTTTTCATTTTTTCGTTAATTGCGTAAACTCCAGATGGAATAGGGTTTATTAATCCACCACGGCCAACTACGCATGTAAGTGTACTCACATCTTGACCAGCTTCTTCTAATTCTTTTAGAATAGTGTTTTTGCGAAACTCGTATTGTTCTGTAATGTTTGAAAACGGTTGTAGTTCTTCTGTTGAGTGTTTTATGTTTTTTAAGAAAACATTTGTTTCATTTTCGAAAACAGCTATTTTGGTCGATGTTGACCCAGGGTTAATAGCTAGAATTTTGTGTTTATTCATATTGCTTCAGTATAATTAATTTGCTAAATCTATATCTTAAGGTGCAAAGTTACATATTTTATTTAAAATTTGTTTGTAAATATCTATATTTTATGAAAATTATGATATTGTATCGTAATGTTGTTAAGAGCAATTTTTTATGATTTAGTTTTTATGAAATTAGTGTAAAATAATTTAAATTTATTTATAAGTTTTAAACGATTTTAAAATTTTGATAAATCCAAAAAAACTTTGTTACTTTGTTTCAAAATAAAAACATAAAAATATGAAACAAATAATTGAATGTGTACCGAATTTTAGCGAAGGACGTGACATGTCCATTATAAAACAAATTACAGACGTAATAGAGAGTGTTGACGGAGTAAAATTATTAGATGTAGATCCAGGAGCAGCAACAAACAGAACAGTTGTTACAATGGTTGGAACACCAGAAGAAGTTTGTGAAGCGGCATTTTTAGCAGTAAAAAAGGCATCCGAGATAATTGATATGAGCAAACATAAAGGAGCTCATCCTCGTTTTGGAGCAACAGATGTATGTCCTTTAATTCCAGTATCTAATATTACAATGGAAGAAACAGTAAAATATGCTCATAAATTAGCAGAGCGTATTGGTACTGAATTGAATATTCCAATTTATTGTTACGAAAATGCAGCACGTACACCAAAAAGACAAAATCTTGCAAATTGTCGTTCGGGAGAATATGAAGCATTGATGAATAGGATAAATACTGAAGAGTGGAAGCCTGATTTTGGTTCGTCGGAGTGGAATGATTTAACTAAAAGAACAGGAGCAACAGCTGTTGGAGCAAGAAATTTTCTAGTTGCATATAATATTAATTTGAATACTACTTCAACAAATAAGGCTAATTCAATAGCTTATGATGTTCGTGAACGCGGTAGAATTAAGCGAGAAGGGCATCCTGTAACAGGAAAAGCTGTATTGGATGAAAAAGGAAATAAAGTATACGAACCAGGATTATTAAAATCTGTAAAAGCAATCGGATGGTTTATTGAAGAATATGGCGTAGCTCAAATATCAATGAATTTAACAGATATAAGTATAACACCAGTTCATATTGCGTTTGATACAGTATGCGAACAGGCAAGATTAGCAGGAGTAAGAGTAACTGGTTCTGAATTAGTAGGAGTTATGCCTTTGAATTCAATTCTTGAAGCTGGTAAATATTTCTTAAAAAAACAAGGACGTTCTGTAGGTATATCTGATGCGGAAATCATTAAAATAGCAGTAAAATCTTTAGGTTTAGATGAATTAAAACCATTTGATCCAAAAAAGAATATTATTGAATATATGATGGAAGACGAATCGCAGAAAAAACTTGTTGATATGAATTTAGTTGAATTTTGTCATACAACAGCATCTGAAGCTCCTGCACCAGGTGGAGGTTCTATTTCAGCATATATGGGTGCACTAGGAGCAGCTTTAGGTACTATGGTTGCAAATTTAACTGCACATAAACATCGTCATAATGATGAATGGGAAACTTTTAGCGATTGGGCTGAAAAAGGAAAATATTATCATGATACACTATTAAAAATGGTTGATGAAGATACACTTGCATTTAATAAAATTATGGAAGCTTTTGGTTTGCCAAAAGGCTCAGATGAAGAAAAAGCAAGTAGGACACAAGCAATACAAGACGCAACTAAATATGCAATTGAAATACCTTTACAAGTAATGAAACTTTGCTGTGATAGTATGGAAGTAATGTTAGAAATGGCTAAAAATGGACTTCAAGCTTCAATAAGTGATACTGGCGTAGGTGCATTAGCTGCAAGAGCAGGTGTTCAGGGGGCTTTTCTTAATGTTAGAATAAATACTGGCGACTATAAGGATAAAACTTATGTTGAAAAAGTATTAAAGGAAGGAGCAGAAATAGAACAAAAAGCAATTGCAACAGAAAAAGAAATTTTAGAAATAGTTTCTTCAAAGTTGTAATCGAATATCTAAATTTGATAAAAGGTAATAAATCTGACAAAAGGTTTATTACCTTTTTTATTTATAATTAAAGAAGGGAAATAAAATTGACATAAAAACTATTCAAACAAATACTTTTTTATTAATTTTGTCGCTACTAAAGTATAGAATTTACGAAAAATACAAATTTAACAAAAGCTTAGAGTATGAAAAAAATTATAATAATTACATTGCTTGCATTCATGATAATTCCTTCGTGTAGAATTAAAAATGATTGTGAGTTAAATAATACAGGAACAATTCGAGTAAAAAACAATACAGATAAAGCAATAGAAGTTTTTGTAAATGAGCAAAAAGTAGTAAGTATAGAAGCTGGGAAATATTCTGAAATAGAAGAAAAAGTTGGAGATAATGTGGTTAAATGTTTGAGTTTTCCAGAAGAATGGATCTATGATATTGTTGTTACACAGTGCAAGACAATAGAAGTTAGTGTTCCTAATTAATGAACGATAATTTACATATATATTCAGCATCTGCAGGTTCAGGAAAAACACATAGTATTGCAGGAAACTACATTTCAATTTTATTTTCAAAGCCAAATTCACACAGAAATATTTTAGCAATCACCTTTACTAATAAAGCTTGTGAGGAAATGAAAACACGCATCTTAGAAGATGTTTACAGTATTTATACACAAAAAAATAATAGTAGAGCGGCTGAAATCAGTGAAACAACAGGTTATAGTGAAAATAAAATA
>CAYJBL010000104.1:2227-6322 GCA_964368115.1 uncultured Bacteroidales bacterium | reverse complement strand
GATATTAATTATACAGACGGCACAAACCCAGCAGATCAAACAGTAACTTACGATGTTGCAGTAGGCACATTGCCAACAGTAGCACGCGAAGGTTATACGTTTGATGGTTGGTTTATTTCTGATGTAGAAATTACAGAATCAACAGTTTGGAATTATTTAGATGCTCAAACAGTAACAGCAGAGTGGACAGCAAATGAATATACATTATCGTTTGATATAAATTATGCAGAAGGCACAAACCCAGCAGATCAAGTAGTAACTTACGATGCAGCAGTAGGAGCTTTACCAGTTGTAGCACGTGATGGCTATACATTTGATGGTTGGTTTATTTCTGATGTTGAAATAACAGACGCAACAGTTTGGAATTATTTAACAGCTCAAACAGTAACAGCAGAGTGGACAGCAAACGAGTATACATTATCGTTTGATATTAATTATACAGACGGCACAAACCCAGCAGATCAAACAGTAACTTACGATGCAGCAGTGGGAGCTTTACCAACAGTAGCACGCGATGGTTATACATTTGATGGTTGGTTTATCGCAGATGTAGAAATTACAGAATCAACAGTTTGGAATTATTCAGATGTTCAAACTGCGATTGCACAATGGACAGCAAACGAGTACACATTATCGTTTGATATTAATTATACAGACGGCACAAACCCAGCAGATCAAACAGTAACTTACGATGTTGCAGTAGGCACATTGCCAACAGTAGCACGCGAAGGTTATACGTTTGATGGTTGGTTTATTTCTGATGTAGAAATTACAGAATCAACAGTTTGGAATTATTTAGATGCTCAAACAGTAACAGCAGAGTGGACAGCGAATACATATACCATTATTTTCAATGGAAATGGTAGTGATACAGGAATGATGGAAGACCAAGTATTTACTTACGATGTAGAACAAGCTTTAGCATTAAATACATATGAAAAAATTGGGTATTCGTTTTTTGCATGGAATACTTCAGCAGATGGCAATGGACTAATGTTCGCAGATGGAGAAATTATTATGAACTTATTGCACGAGGAAAATGCTACAATAGAATTATATGCACAGTGGTCGGCAAATTCTTACACAGTGAGTTTCGATGGAAATGGAAGCGATGCAGGAACAATGGAAGATCAATCTTTTATTTTGGATATTGCTCAAAATTTACTTGTAAATGAGTATACACGAACAGGTTATGTTTTTGCAGGTTGGAATACAACCGCAGATGGAACAGGGACTTCATATATGGATGAAGAAAATGTATCTAACTTAACAACAGAAGCTAATACAACTGTAATGCTATATGCACAGTGGTCTCCAAATAACTATACAATAAGTTTTGATGGAAATGGAAGCGATGCAGGAACTATGGAAAATCAAATGTTTACTTATGATGTAGCGCAAGATTTATCAATAAATATTTATGCAAAAATAGGATACACATTTGCTGGTTGGAATACAGCAGCTGACGCTTCAGGAGTTGCATATGCCGATGGAGAAAATGTATCTAATTTAACAGCAGAAGTTGATGGTTCAGTAATTCTGTACGCGCAATGGACAGCAAATACTTATACAGTAAGTTTTGATGGCAATGGTAGCGATGCAGGAGCAATGGAAAACCAATCATTTGTTTATGGAGAAGAACAAGCATTAACAATGAATACCTATACAAAATTAGGTCATACATTTGTATCGTGGAATACTCAAGTTGACGGAAGTGGTATGATGTTTACTGATGGCGAAGCAGTATCAAATTTATTGAGCGAAGATAATGGTGAAATAAGTTTATATGCGCAGTGGTCAACAAATGCCTATACACTTTCGTTCGATGTAAATATAGAAGGAGCAGAAAATCCTATGGAAATGCAGGTTGTTTATGGTATGGCAATTACAATTTTACCAACTCCTGAAATTGCAGGATACACATTCGAAGGTTGGTTTATTGGTGATGTTGAAATAGCAGATACGACAATTTGGAGTTATCTAGATAATCAAACAGCTGTAGCAGAATGGACAGAAGCTGTTTATACATTGACGTTCGATGTAAACGGAGGAACAGAAACTGTTAGCAATGTGAATAGTTATATCTACAATGATTTACTAGGAGACTTACCTGTTGTTAGTAAATTAGGTTATGTTTTCGATTCATGGAAAATTGATGGTGAAGTGATTACAGCTTTAACTGTATGGACATATAGTGAAAATAAAGTGGCGGTAGCAAATTGGTTGCCAGCACAAGATGCACCATCTTTAATTGTTTATCCAAATCCAACAGTTGACATGGTTTATATTCCAGATGTAAATGTGAAAGAAGTTATTGTAACTGACAGCAAAGGTACAGTAGTGCTTAACATGCGTAAAGTACAAGAATTAAATGTTTCGACATTTGTACCAGGAATTTATTTTATCAAAATAATAGATATAAACGACAAGGTTTATGATACAAAAATTATGAAGAATTAATATTTATAATACAAAAAATAAGAACTGCTATAATTAATTTTATAGCAGTTTTTTTTATAAAAAAATTCAATACAAATTTGCACTTATATATATTTTGACTAAGTTTACTACAAAATATTTCACAGTGAATTTTAGCTAATCAATTTATTTAATATGAATAATTTAGATAATTATAATTTCGATTCAAAACGAGTTCTTTTACGAGTAGATTTTAATATTCCAATTACAAACGATATAAATTCAACAGATGATACCAGAATACGAGTATCATTACCAACAATTCAGAAAATATTATCTGAGAATGGTTCAATAATATTGTTGACACACTGGGGTGCTCCAAAGGGGCAACCAGAAGAAGAACGTTCGTTAAAACATATTTTGCCAACAATTCAAAAACTAATTGGGAAAAAAATTGATTTTTGCGAGGATCCATTGTCTGAGGAAACCTTAGTAAAAGCAAGGAATTTAAAAGCAGGTCAAATAATGCTTTTAGAAAACTTAAGATTTTATGAAGGAGAAATAAATGCTGATGAAGCATTTGCAGAAAAATTATCAGCACTTGGAGATTGTTATGTAAACGATGCTTTTGGAACAGCGCATAGAAATCATGCATCAACAGCAACAATAGCAAAATTCTTTCCTTTTGATAAAATGTTTGGATATGTAGTCGAAGGAGAAATTAAGAAGATTGATAAGTTAATTAAGAAATCAGAGACGCCTTTTACTTTAATGTTAGGGGGAGATAAAATATCTACAAAAATTGGAATTGTAGAGGCATTGATGCCTAAAATAGATAATCTACTAATAGGTGGAAGCATTGCTTTTACATTTGCAGCAGCCAAAAATATGAAAGTAGGAAAATCTATGGGAGAGAAAGATTCGGGTGCAACTGCAAACAGAATAGTAGATTAAGCAAAAGAAGTTAATGTAAATATACACTTGCCGGTAGCTTATGTCGTCGCAGACAGAATTTCAAATGATGCTAATGTAGAGCATTGCGAAAGTGATGAAATACCAGATAATGCATATGTATTAGATATCGGTTTAAAAACAGTAGATATTTTTGCCGAAATAATCGAAGATTCAAAGACTTTACTCTGGGATGGACCATTGGGAGTATATGAAATTCCATTGTTTTCATACGGGACATTGAAGCTCGCTCTTTCGGTAGCAAGAAGTACAGATCTAGGTTTATATTCAGTAGTAGGTGGTGGAGATACTATTGCTGCTTTAAATAAATACAGCTTAGCGCATAAAATCTCATATATTAGTTCGGCTGGAGGAGCTTTACTTGAGTATATCGAAAAGAAAAATTTACCAACAATAAAAGCAATAAAAGAATCATTTAGTGTTGACGATTATAATTTTTATGGAAAACGAGCACTGATGAGAGTTGATTTTAATGTTCCTCTTGACGAGAATAATAATATTGTAGATAATACTCGCATAGTAACAGCTATACCAACAATACGTAAAATTCTTGCAGATGGTGGTTCGGTTATATTAATGACACATATTGGACGACCAAAAGGACAATTTGTAGACAAATATTCTGTAAAGCACATTGTTGCACACCTTTCTCAATTATTAGAATGTGATGTGAAATTCTCAGAAAAATGTGTTGGAGAAGAACCA
>CAYJBL010000104.1:0-2217 GCA_964368115.1 uncultured Bacteroidales bacterium | reverse complement strand
CCTAGAGAGGTAATGATTCTGGAGAATTTAAGATTTCATAAAGAAGAAACAGATAATGATGAAAATTTTGCTCGTGAATTAGCAAAATTGGGAGATGTGTATATTATGAATGCTTTTGGAACGGCACATCGTGCACATGCTTCTACGTATATGATTGCAAGATTTTTTCCAAACGATAAAATGTTGGGATATCTTGTAGAAAGCGAAATAAATAATATAAACAGAGTCCTATATAAAGGAGAAAAACCAATTACTGCAATTGTTGGTGGATCAAAAGTTTCTACTAAAATAGAAATAATTAAAGCCTTATTAGAAAAAGTAGACAATCTAATTATTGGAGGAGGAATTGCGTTTACATTTATAAAAGCAATGGGAGGAAATGTTGGAAACTCATTGGTGGAAGAAGATTGTATCGGAATAGCAAAAGATATTTTGGAATGTGCAATGAGAGCAGATGTTAAAATGTATTTGCCTATCGATTGTATTGTTGCAGATAAATTTGATAATAATGCAAAAATTAAACATTGTAAAATAAATGAAATTCCTGCTGGTTGGATGGGATTAGATATCGGACTTAAAACAGCAGAAATGTTTACAAAAATTATCGAAAAATCAAATACTTTGCTGTGGAATGGACCAATGGGAGTATTCGAAATGGAACATTTCTGCAATGGAACAATAAAAATTGCATTATCAGTTTCAAGAACAACAGATTTTGGTGCATTCTCGCTAGTCGGAGGAGGGGATAGTATCGCAGCATTAAATAAATATGGAATGGCACATAAAATAAGTTATGTATCAACAGCTGGTGGTGCTCTTTTAGATTATATAGAAGGAAAAGAATTACCAAGTTTGAAAGCAATTAAAACAAAAATTTAGAATGCCAAAAATTATAATAACAGGCGGGACAGGATATATCGGTTCTCATACGGTAGTCGAATTTATTAACTCAAATTACGAAGTTGTAATAATTGATAATCTTTCTAATTCAGATATTAATGTCTTGAAAGGGATAGAAAATATTACAGGAAAAAAACCGATATTTTATAAGGTAGATATTACAGATTATAAAGAGTTAGAGGAAATCTTTTCGCAGCATGCAGATGCAGAAGGAATAGTTCATTTTGCAGCATATAAGGCTGTTGGTGAGTCTGTGGAAAAGCCTTTAAAATATTATTTCAACAATATTGTAGGCTTAACAAATATTATGGAATTAATGCCCAAATATAATATCGAAAAATTAGTATTTTCATCAAGTTGTACTGTTTATGGGCAGCCAAAACTTTTGCCAGTAACCGAAGATTCACCAATTACAGTAGCAGAATCGCCATACGGAAATACAAAAAAAATAAACGAAGAAATTATCGTAGATACAATAAAATCTTGCGATAAGATTAGAGCAATCTCGTTGAGATATTTTAATCCAATAGGAGCTCACGAAAGTGCTGAAATAGGCGAGTTGCCAATAGGAGTGCCAAATAATTTACTTCCGTATATAACACAAACAGCAATCGGAATACGAAAAGAATTAAGCGTTTATGGCGATGATTATCCAACACCAGATGGAACAGCAATACGAGATTATATAAATGTTTGCGATTTGGCAAAAGCACATGTTGCAGCTATTGATAGAATTAAAGTTTCAGGACTTCAATACGAATTTTTTAATGTAGGAACAGGAAATGGCTATAGCGTAATGCAAATTATTGAAAGTTTCGAGAGAAGTACAAAAGAAAAATTACCATATAAAATTGTTGGTCGTAGAGCAGGCGATATAGAACAGGTTTGGGCAGATACAACAAAAGCAAATAAATACCTAAATTGGAAAGCAGAAAAAACACTTGATGAGACAATACTTTCTGCTTGGAATTGGGAGAAAAAACTGCGTTCTAATACTTAAAATTGAAAAAAAATAATTTCATCTGTAACATTTGGTATATTTGATTCGTCTAATCTAAGTAAATGACGACAAAAGAGTATAACATAGCTGTAGATAAATATTCCGATAACCTATATCGCTTTATACTAAGTAGTATAAGAGATACGGCAAAAGCACAAGATATAGTGCAAGATAGTTTTGAAAAGTTATGGATAATACGTGATAAGGTAGAAATTAAAAATACAAAATCCTATTTGTTTAAGATTGCCTACAATCAAATGATAGACATAATACGGAGAGAGAAATATTTGTCGTATACAGACGAGATTCCAGCAGAA
>CAYJBL010000103.1:0-6341 GCA_964368115.1 uncultured Bacteroidales bacterium | reverse complement strand
TTCAGTCTATTATACACTGGCTCAATATACTTCATTGATTCAGATGGCATATTATTCAATTGAACTGGCATTCCTACAATAATTTTCTCAACTGGATTTTCAGAAATATATTTAAGTAGAAACTGCTCTAAATCGTGTGTCACTACTGTTTCTAAAGCACTTGCAATAATTCGCATTGAGTCAGTAACTGCAATTCCTGTTTTTTTCCTTCCTAAATCTAATGCTAAATATCTTTTCATATTCGTACTATCGTATTCGTGAATATATATTTATTCTGTAATTTCATTTAATATATATCACAAATACAAGTGCAAATTTATTCTTTTTTAATCAAACAAAATACATGTAAAGCATTTTTATGTTAAAAAACACCATAATAAACTATTAAATAGACATATACAACAACAATAACCTTATAACATTTTTCTTTGGCTGTTAGAATATTATTTCTATTTTTAGCTTTTAAAATTGTAAAAAATTTAAGTTATGGCTAGAGAAATTAAGTTTAGTCTTGTTTACCGAGATATGTGGCAATCAAGCGGTAAATATGTTCCAAGGTTAGAACAACTAAAAAGAATCGCTCCTGTAATCGTTGATATGGGGTGTTTTGATCGTATAGAAACAAACGGAGGCGCATTCGAGCAAGTAAATTTATTATATGGAGAAAATCCAAACGAGGTAGTAAAAGAATGGACAAAGCCTTTCAATCAAGCAGGAATCCAAACATTCATGCTAGAAAGAGCTTTAAATGGGATTAGAATGTATCCTGTTCCTGCTGACGTACGCCGCTTGATGTATAAAGTCAAAAAAGCTCAAGGAGTAGACATATCTAGATCTTTCTGTGGATTAAATGATCATAGAAATCTCGAAAACTCTATTAAGTTTGCAAAGGAAGCTGGAATGATATCTCAAGCAGCACTAAGTATCACACATTCTGATATTCACACTGTTGAATACTATATGAAAATTGTGCAAAAAGCTATGGAATATGGTGCAGACGAAATCTGCTTAAAAGACATGGCTGGTATTGGCCGCCCAGAAACTTTAGGCCGCTTAGTTCGCGAAATTAAAGCTGCATTTCCACATGTGATAGTCCAATACCACGGACATTCTGGACCAGGCTTTTCTGTTGCTTCAACTCTTGAAGTTGCACGTGCTGGTGCCGATTATATTGATGTTGCAATGGAACCTCTTGCATGGGGAACTGTTCACCCTGACGTAATTACAATCCAAGCTATGCTGAAAGATGCAGGATTTAAAGTTCCTGAGATAAACATGAAAGCATATATGCAAGCTAGAGCTATGAACCAAGAATTTATCGACGACTTTTTAGGATACTGGATTAATCCTAAAAATAGATACATGACTTCTCTGCTTGTTGGTTGTGGCTTACCTGGCGGTATGATGGGTAGCTTAATGGCTGACCTAGAAGGTGTACACAAAGGAATAAATCAAACTTTAGAAGCTTCTGGGAAACCAACTCTTAGTGTTGATGATCTTCTTGTTATGTTATTTGATGAAGTTCAATATGTTTGGCCTAAACTTGGTTACCCACCACTTGTAACTCCATTTAGTCAGTACGTAAAAAATGTTGCTCTTGTAAACGTTATTCAAATGCTTCAAGGCAAAAAACGTTTCGAAATGATAGATAAAAATACTTGGGATATGATTTTAGGCAAAGCTGGTGTTTTACCTGGGCCATTAGCACCCGAGATTCTTGAACTAGCAAAAACAAGAAACGAAGAATTCTACACTGGCATTCCTCAAGATGCATATCCTGACGAATTAGAAAAATTCCGTGCAGAAATGGTCGAAAACGGTTGGGACACTGGAGAAAACGACGAAGAATTGTTTGAATTTGCAATGCACGATCGCCAATATAGAGACTATAAATCTGGTGTTGCAAAACAACGTTTCGACGAAGAATTGTTGAACTTGAAACAAAATAAAAAATCAGAAGAACAAAAGCCAAAATCGAACAACCCTAAACTAAAAGAAATAAAATCCCCATTTATGGGTAAACTATATTTCGACCTTTCGTTAGATATGGAAGAACTTAATTCCCCTCAAAGTGGCGAACAAATTAAAGAAGGAACAAGAATTGGTTATTTAGAATCATACCACAATTACCAAGAAATTGTATCAGATTTTAACGGAACAATTGAAGAGGTATTTTTTAATCATGGTGACGTTGTTAATAAAGATGATGTTATTGCAATTATTAAAATTGATTAATATTTAGTTACACAATATTTTTAAAGCTGCTAAAATAATTTTAGCAGCTTTTTTTATGAAATATTCAAAAAATATAAAATAAGAATCAAAATTTATGTATTTAAAATTATATTTGTGCAAACTTAAAAATATATTTATATGAAGAATTATTTTGGATTACTATTAACTGGACTGATGTTTATTGCAGTTTCCGGTTATGCATGTACAAATTTAATTATTACTAAAGGAGCATCTAATAATGGCTCTGTAATTGTATCTTATGCCGCAGACAGTCACGCTTTGTATGGGGAATTATACCATTATAAAGCAAACACATACCCTGCGGGAAGTATGTTAAAAATTTACGATTGGGACTCAGGAAAATATCTTGGAGAAATCGAACAAGTTGAAAAAACTTACAACGTAGTTGGTAATGTAAATGAAAAACAAGTTGCTATCGTTGAAAGTACTTATGGTGGACGTTCTGAACTTAGAGACACAACAGGTATAATGGATTATGGTAGCCTTATTTATATTACGCTACAAAGAGCTTCTTCTGCGCGCGAAGCAATCAAGATTATTACCGAACTTGTAGAAAAATATGGATACTACAGCTCTGGAGAATCAATATCTATTTGCGATAAAAATGAAGCATGGATTTTTGAAATGATAGGTAAAGGCGTTGGAAATAAAGGTGCTGTTTGGGTAGCAAGACTTATTCCTGACGGATATGTTAGTGCACACGCAAATCAAGCTAGAATTACAACATTTGAATATCAAAAGAAAAATAAATGGTTTGACGAATCTCAAACAACTTTCAACTCGAAAGACGTAATCGATTTCGCTCGCGAGAAAAAGTATTTTGATGGTAAAGATGAAGAATTTAGTTTTTCAGACACTTATGCTCCAGTAGATTTCGGTGCTGCTCGCTTTTGCGAAATGCGCGTTTGGGCCTTCTTTAATGAGGTAACTAACGGCATGGATAAATATTGGGAATACGCAAAAGGAAATGTTGAATACGGCAACTTTGGATATGCAACTAACAGAATGCCTTTATGGGTGAAACCAAACAATAAAATATCTCAAAAAGATGTTTTCAAATACATGGGTAACCACCTAGAAGGAACTGAACTAGATATGAGAAAAGACATTGGTGCTGGTCCTTACGAAAACCCTTATAGATGGAGACCAATGACATGGAAAGTTGATGGAGAAAATTATTGCCACGAAAGAACTATCGCAACACAACAAACAGCATTTACAGTTGTAGCAGAACTAAGAAGCTGGTTACCTGACTATGTTGGCGCAATCAATTGGTTCTCTGTTGACGACGGAGCAACTACTGTTTACGTTCCGATGTATGCCTCTATTACAGAAATCCCTAAACCATACGCTGTTGGCAATGGTTCTATCATGGACTTCACTATGGAATCTGCTTTTTGGATTTTCAATATGGTATCAAATTACGCTTACACAATGTATAATCAAATGTTTCCTGATATAGAAAAAGCGCAACATGAAATTCATGATAAATTCATCAGCGAAATAGACGGCATTGATAAACAAGCTATAGAAGCATACAAAACAGATCCAGCAAAAGCAATTGCAATTTTAAATAAATACTCTGACGAATCTGCTGTATACACACATAAAAGATGGACAGAAATGTACGCATATTTATTTACAAAATATGTAGACGGAAACAAAAAATCACCTAGTAAAATTCCTGATGGATATAAATATTATGCTCCAAATATCGAACACCCAGGATATGGAGATGCTTGGAACAGAAGAATCGTTAAGGAAACTGGCGATCAATTTAAAATGAAATAAATAATTTTATCTCATATAAGCAAAAGAGGCGAACAATTAGTTCGCCTCTTTTATTATTTTTATTATTATTTCTCCATATTTATCTATTGTCTTCTTACCTATTCCTTCAACAATCTTTAAATCTCGGATACTCTGAGGTGCTAAATTTACAATTCCTAATAATGATTTATTTTTTAATATTAAATATAATGGTACACCTTTATTCTCTGCTTCGCTAGCGCGCCATTTTCTTAATCTTTCATATAGATCCGCATTTTTTATATCATGTGAATCACTATCGTCTAATCTAATTTGGTTTAAAATAGAAGTATTACTCGGTTCTTTTCCTTTATTCTCAATTATAGACAACATCTTCTTTTTAGACATATCCATTACTGATATACTATTCTCAAGTTTCGCCTTCAAATATTTTGTTAAATTAAATTCATATTCTATTTCATTTAGAAGTATTATTTTCATTACACTTAGTTGAAGTAAATTTGTAAGAATTTTATCAAATTGCTTCTTTAAATCTTTATCATCTATTTCAATTTTTAAGCATAATTTAATTGTTGGCAGGAGTATTTCTACAAGCTTATCTATAAAATAATTATATGCCTTTGCTATACGCTCTTGAAATAATATATTATCACTATTTACTATTATAGTATTTAGTGTCTTTACGAATTTCACACCAATATTCACAACATTCTCATTAAATAATATACCTTGTTTTATGCACTGCTCAACTATGCTAGGGTATAGTTTAGTTAGGTAATTTTGCATGAAATAAGACATTTTATTCAATTCCCCATATATATCTTTACATTGATAAAAATCTTCCAAACAAGAAACCAAGTATAGTATTTTATCTTTTTCTAAATCTTCGTGTCCTATTTTTTTATTCTCAATATTTCTGTGAAATAATTCTATACGATTATCATTAATTACTGCATTACGATTAAGTTTACTACTTAAAATCATTCCATCTAAAGTACGACACCTACTTAATGCAACATATAATTGCCCATGAGAAAAGCTCAAAGCGGCATCAATAATAGCTTTATCAAAAGTTAACCCCTGACTCTTATGAATTGTTATTGCCCAAGCTGTTCTTATTGGGAATTGGTAAAACAGTCCATCAATATCCGAGACAATTTCTTTTGTATCTTGATCAATTTCATATTTTAAATGCTCCCAAAAGTCAATTTTAACATCTATTACTTTTCCATCTTGAGTTTCCACAATAATTGACTGCTCATTAATAAATGTTATTTTCCCAATCGTTCCATTTACATATTGCCGTTTTACTGAAGAATCATTTTTAATAAACATTACTTGAGCTCCACATTTTAAAACTAAGTTTACATCATGAGGATATAAACTTTCAGGAAAATTATTTACTACTTTTGCTTTAAATGTGTATTCTCGTTCATTTATAGAATTTAGCCGTTCTGTATTAATTTGATTTGCAGTTTTATTGTGAGTTGTTAAGATTATATAAGAATCCTTATTATCGAAATTTGGAATAAAACGACTATTTAGACGTGTAAGAATTTCTTCAGTAACTTTATTACTTCGGACTGCTGCCAGAATATCTATAAACTCTCTTTCGCTTTGTCTATATATGTGTTTCAATTCGATTGTTCTATATAAACTTTTCTTTAAGGCAATTGAATCAAAAAAATATGGTGTGGGATAATATTCTTTTAGGATTTCCCATTCATCATTTTTCACCACAGGTGGCAATTGCTGCATATCACCGATCATTAATACTTGAATTCCACCAAAAACAATATTATTACGCCTAATTCTTCTCAATGTAGAATCGATTTCATCTAGCATATCAGCTCTTAGCATACTCACTTCATCAATTATTAATAATTCTAAGGAGCGAATTATTTTTTGTTTTTCTTTACGAATAGTATAATTATTGTTTTTAGAAAAAGCCTGCGTGTGCCTATGATCTGGCAAACAAACGCCAAAAGGTAGTTGAAAAAAAGAATGAATAGTTACACCTCCCGCATTAATTGCTGCAATACCTGTTGGCGCAACAACAATTTTACGTTTAGGACATTCCTCTACAATTCGTTTTAAGAAAGTCGTTTTCCCTGTTCCTGCCTTTCCTGTCAAGAATATATTTGTAGAAGTATTTAAAATAAAACTCCATGCTAATTCTTGTTCTATATTTTTTGTTTGGGACATGATAATATTTTCAATCGCAAATATTAGAAATAATTTATTATTTCTAATAAAATAAAACAAAAAAAGTCTCAACTATCTAGTTGAGACTTTAAAAAGAATGGCGGCGACCT
>CAYJBL010000102.1:4654-6405 GCA_964368115.1 uncultured Bacteroidales bacterium | reverse complement strand
GCATATCAATATTTAGAATCTTTTGAGGCATTAAAAGGCGTTTCGTTTTCATTTATAAAAGACCTGAGCCAAGCCGATGGTTTATTGGGAGCAATTAATATTTTACCCATAGCCATGACGCTGGTAAATCTAGTCACCGCATGGTTTTACACACGCAATGGTAACACGTCAGAGCGCAAACAAATGCTCATAGTTGCAACTGCATTTTTAGTACTTCTGTTTAATTTACCAGCAAGTTTGGTTTTATACTGGACAATGAATAATGTGTTTAGCTTTTTTAGATTGTTTATAACGAACCCCGAGGTATTCAAAAGCCTTCAACTAAAACAAAATATACAGAAGTTTGTACAAACATTTTGGCTGTCATATAAACAAGCATTGTCAAACTATAAATGGGCGGCTATTATATTGTTTATCACTTTATTTGCTAGTCAGTTACTTTGGATGTCGAAACATACTTATAACGATTTTTATTTGCGACTAGGCGGAGCAATGGCTCTAGCATGTATTTTAGCTTTTGTTTGGGGAGCGATTGAGGTTGCCATTAAATCTCTATTACCTATTATTATAAAAATAAAAGTATCACCAAAGATATATTTCTTATTATTTTTTGCTTCGATATATTTCTTTTTCGCTTCGCAGTATTATTTCACTGGAATAAATCAAATGCTTGGAGTTATTTCAACAATGTTTCTTTTTGCTGTTCAACTTATTGGATTTCTATATTTTGTCAAGCAGAAAGAAATAGTTAAGCCTGCATATTTTTTGCTTATTCTTTTAACACTTGGTGTTTTATTTGTTTTACAACTTGCTAGTTTAAAAGTACTGTTTAACGACTTAAAGCCCACAGATATTCAATTTTTAAATTTATATTTAAGTGTAAATACAAGTTCTTTTTCTTACCTCCTTTTGTATGGTTTACTTTCTGTAATAATTTGCTTCCCATTTTATTTTAGTGCAAATAAATCAGAATATAAGCTATTAAAATCGGTAAAGCCATACATGTATTTTGGAATTATTACAAGTATTTTTTTCCTCTTTTTAATGGAATTACCCCACTTTTTATCATCTATAGATAATCAATTATTTCAACAGTTCGGGAATTTTATTTTTAATAGAGAATCTGCGCTATTTAATACTATGATATTTGGAACGATTTGTATTAGCCTTATGCTGTTTTTTACCCTAAGACAAAAAAATACAGAAAAGGGATATTTTACTACATACTTACTTTCTATTTGTTATTTAGCTGGTAATATACTTATTTGGAATCCATTACAAACCTTCTCGACTTATCCCGAAGCTTTTCAGTTTGATGCTAGTGACGTTTTTTATAGCGGGGGAACAATTTTTAGTATAATATTTCCAGCATTTGTTCTTGTACACATAATTTTTCCAAAACTATTTAAAGATAAATTAACTATTATTGCTTTAGGTCTGGTCTTTATTAGCTTTATTCACGGCACAATAATGCCAATAAATGTAGGAGTTCTTCAAGGAGCTAGCTTCTCTAATACAGATTCACTACATTTCATGCATATCGTATATCTAATAGAATTGCTCGTGATTATTTTATTGTTTTATTTAGCTCAATATATTTTATATAAAAACAAAATACAAGTATTAAATTCGTCTTTAATATTATTAAATTTTGTTGTTATTTTCCTAGCTATAAAACCTTTTATTTTAGATTCAAAGTCAGAAATCAACGCAAATGAAAATAATATTACAACTTCTCGTAGCATTTCGCT
>CAYJBL010000102.1:3930-4644 GCA_964368115.1 uncultured Bacteroidales bacterium | reverse complement strand
ATGAGAATGTTGTGATAATAATGTTAGATATGGTTCAAGGATGGTATTTTCAAAGATACCTTAATGAAGATTCTGAAAACATTAAACAATATGAAGGATTTACCTATTATAAAAATACTGTATCTTCGACCAATTACACAGGCGGATCAATGCCTGGATTAGTTGGCGGATATAAATTCTCTCCAACTGAATTAGATAAAGATTTAGAACATACACTTTCTCAGAAAATGGTTATAGCCGCCGAATCGCTCAGAGATAAGGCAAAAAATCAAGGCTACTATTATACTTGCTCAGAACTTCCCTACTGCAAAATTGACACTAAAACATATGATATGTATCTTGATATATGGCATGAAGAATGGGATATTTACAAACCTACTTTGAGCATTGGACAATCGGGAAATTTTGGAGTTTACTTACTTAGAAAAAATGCACTATTTTTTAATTCTCCATTTATTTTTAAACCTGCTATTTATGACAATGGATATTGGAATTATAAAACAAAAAGTAGTAACGAACAAAACGATATATCAATTCAATATAATTTTCTTCGTTTACTACCACATATTACAAATAATTTAGGTAAACAAAAAACATTTACATTTATGTCCTATAAGGCAACACACTTTCCATGGAACGTAATTACAGATGATGGGATTTTTATGACAGATGTTAAGCCATATATTAATAACAAGTGGAGTTTTGATATTGTTG
>CAYJBL010000102.1:0-3920 GCA_964368115.1 uncultured Bacteroidales bacterium | reverse complement strand
TGGAAAACACTAAAAGATCTAGATGTATATGATAACACACGTATAATTATTGCAAGTGATCATGGACCACGCCACTATAAGGACACAACAGCCGCACTTATAGATCACCCATATAAAAATATTGATTATGAAAAAGTTCCTTTTGGGGATATGCTAAATTTTTCATCATTATTATTAGTAAAAGATTTTGCAGACACAGGAAACGTAAAAGTTGATACGACAACATTTATGAGTTCTTTAGATATTAATAATATTGCATTTAACGGCAATTCTCCATTAATGATAGATTCTATTAACGATAGAAAGTTCTTTGTTTCCAAAGTATCCTGGGAGTTAAAAATGGAAGAAGATACAGTATACCCTATTCAGAGACAGTACGAAGTTTCTAAAAACGTATTTGACCTAAGAAATTGGAAGAGGATAAAATAATCTTTGTGTCAATAATATTATTTCTCAAATTTATCTTCAGCGTATTTTCTATCAATTTTTATGGTTTTCACTTTCTTTGATGGTAACTCGTACATTGCTTCAAGCATTATATTTTCGCAAATTGAACGTAGCCCGCGTGCACCCAATTTAAATTCCACTGCTTTGTCGACAACAAAATCTAAAGCATCTTCGGTAAACGTTAATTTAATTCCGTCCATCTCAAACAACTTTTGATATTGCTTTGTGATTGCATTTTTCGGTTGTGACAATATCATTTTAAGTGTTTCCTTATCAAGTGGATTTAAATGTGTAAGAACTGGTAAACGACCGACTATTTCTGGAATAAGCCCAAACCTTCTAATGTCCTCTGGAATAATATATTGTAAGAAATTTTCTTTATCTATACTATCTCGTTTTTTTTGCATTCCATAACCAACAACTTTTGTATTCATTCGTCTTGCAATAACCCTATCTATTCCTTCAAAAGCTCCTCCACAAATGAATAAAATATTTTTGGTATTTACTGGTATCATTTTTTGATCTGGGTGCTTTCTTCCTCCTTGAGGTGGTACATTTACAGTTGAACCTTCTAATAGTTTCAATAATCCTTGTTGCACTCCTTCGCCAGAAACATCTCTTGTGATACTTGGATTATCTCCTTTACGAGCAATTTTATCAATTTCGTCGATAAAAACAATTCCTCGTTCTGCTGCCTCTACGTCGTAATCTGCTGCTTGCAATAAACGAGTCAGCAAACTTTCTATATCTTCTCCAACATATCCTGCTTCTGTAAGAACAGTAGCATCGACAATTGTAAAAGGAACATGCAACATTTTTGCTATTGTTTTTGCAAGAAGAGTTTTTCCTGTTCCTGTTTCTCCTACAATAATTATGTTAGATTTTTCAATATCCACATCATCGTTCAATTCTGGTTGCTGCAAACGTTTATAATGATTATATACGGCAACTGATAAAACCTTTTTAGCATGATCTTGCCCTACTACATATTGATCAATAAATTCCTTTATCTCTCTCGGTTTTAACAAATTCAGTTCTTCTTTTTCAGATGGTAATTTAGATTTCTTATCTTCCATCAAAATATTGTGCGCTGTTTCTACACAATTATCACAAACAAATCCATTTACCCCTGTAAATAAAACATCTGTTTCTGCTTCTTTTCTTCCGCAAAGCGAACACTTATTCATCTTGCTAACTATTATTTATTGTTACTTTCGCGAAATAATATTTCATCAATCATTCCGTAATTTTTTGCTTCTGCAGCTGTCATCCAATAATCGCGATCAGAATCTTTTTCAACTAGTTCGTAGTCTTTTCCAGAATGATGAGCAATAATTTCATAAAGCTCTTTTCTTAACTTAATAATTTCTTTTGTTGTTATCTCTATATCAGAAGCTTGCCCTGATGCTCCACCCATTGGTTGATGAATCATAACTCGAGAATGCTTTAATGCAGAACGCTTTCCTTGAGTTCCTGCACAAAGAAGAACAGCTCCCATTGACGCAGCCATTCCTGTACAAATTGTAGCAATATCCGAACTAATATACTGCATCGTATCGTAAATACCAAGACCTGCATATACAGAGCCTCCAGGTGTATTAAAATATATTTGAATATCTTTACTTGGATCTGTACTCTCCAAAAACAATAGTTGCGCTTGAATAATATTTGCTACATAATCGTCTATTGGCAGTCCTAAAAATATGATTCTATCCATCATCAATCTTGAGAAAACATCCATTGTTGCTATATTTAAGGATCTTTCTTCTATAATTGTTGGTGAAATATAGTTGTCATATATGCTAGTATACTGATCAAATACCAAACTATTTATACCACGATGCCTTGTGGCAAATTTTCTAAATTCGTTATTATTCATAATTTTCTCTGTTTTTTATTGGCAAAGGTATAAAATTTTGAATAGTTCAAAAGTTCATACCTTCAAAATAAAATATCTGCTAATATTTAAATTAATCGTTTCCTAATCCATTAAACAAAGCCAAGCCTCCTTGTGATGTTTCTCTGTATAAACTTGGAATATCTTTACCTGTTAATTTCATTGTTTCTACAACTTGGTCGAAACTAATTCTGTGTCTTCCGTCCGACATAATTGCATAAGTATTATGTGTTAAGGCTCTTGATGCTGCAAAAACGTTCCTTTCAATACATGGTATTTGCACCAAACCACAAACTGGGTCGCATGTCAAACCAAGATGATGCTCTAGTCCCATTTCGGCTGCATATTCCACTTGATATATAGTTCCTCCAAAAAGCTGAGTTGCTGCTCCCGAAGCCATAGCGCAGGCTGTTCCTATTTCTCCTTGGCAGCCAACTTCTGCCCCAGATATTGAAGCATTTTTACGAACAATTGTACCAATTAATCCAGCCGTTGCAAGTGCCTTAATTATTTGTTTATCGCTATAATCGTGCAATGTTTTCATATAATATAGTACAGATGGAAGCACACCACAGGAGCCACAAGTAGGTGCTGTTACAATTTTTCCTCCTCCAGCATTTTCTTCTGATACAGCTAAAGCATATGCAAATAATAATGATAAACGTTGTACCGAGGTTTTAAAACTTTTGGCTCTTGTATAGGTTGATAATGCTTTACGTGGCAATTTTATCGCTCCCGGCAATGTACCTTCATTTTTTAATCCATTCTCTATAGATTCTTGCATTACTTCCCAAACTTCTTTTAAGTATTTGTTTATATCTGAGTCTTCATATTCAAATACTACTTGCCACAAATGCATTCCATTTTTATTACAATAACTTAATATTTCAGCCATATTTTCAAATGGGTATGTTTTTTCCAATTCTTCAGCTTGCGTATTGTCTGTTATTATTTTGCCTCCTCCAACACTATAGTATACTTCCGAAGTTATTGTTTCATTATTATTTATAGCTTCAAATTTTAGAGCATTTGGGTGCTTTGGTAAAAATGTTTCTGCTTCCCAAACTATATTAAGTTTATTCTTCTCAAATACATCAAGAACTGCTCTATCTGTCAAGTGACCCTCGCCTGTTGCAGCAAGGCTTCCATATAATGTTACTCTATATTCCTGATAATTTGGATTATTTAATAAAAATTCTTGGGCAGCTTTGCGCGGCCCCATTGTATGGCTACTAGACGGGCCATAACCTATTCTATAAATACTTTTTATTGTTTCCATAATATAACACTATTTAATTAACAGTTCTTCCTTATATCATTTAGTAAAAAAACAGCAAAACAAACTACTATATTGCTTTGCTGTTAAATATCTTATCATGTTTTATTTGTTATTAAAACAACGTAATGAGTAAATTGTAATAATTATTAAATTCGACTAATAATTTATCATACATTTCTGTTCTTCCTTGCTCTTGACATTTTGATAAAACTCTTTGGTATGTTCCCATGCTTAATCTAATATCATTCAAACAACTCAACTGTAAATTTCTATCAAGACTGACAAAATAAGCTAGTT
>CAYJBL010000101.1:0-6445 GCA_964368115.1 uncultured Bacteroidales bacterium | reverse complement strand
ATTTCTGCATCATAAGTAACTACTAAATCTTCTGGATTTGTACCATCTGTATAGTTAATATCAAACGATAATGTATATTCGTCTGCGGTCCATTCTGCCACTGCTGTTTGGTCTTCTGTGAAATTCCAAACAGTTGTTTCAGTGATTTCTTCTTCTCCGATAAACCAACCTGCAAATGTATAACCATCACGAGTAACTACTGGAAGTGTTCCGATTTCTGCATCATAAGTAACTGCTAAATCTTCTGGATTTACTCCACCTTCATAATTTATGTCAAACGATAAAGAATATTCTATACCATTTATAGGATTAAAGCTTGCCCATCCCACTTCCGCTTCATAGTCGCTAACCGAAGCATTTGGGACAAACAAAGCTACTTCGCTATTATAATCGATAATAAAATTCGCATAAGATGTAATGGGTGGATATATTGCTCTACATATTACATACTCTAAACTTGGACAATCCCAGAGCATACCAGGGGCAAACCCAAGTACTCCATTTCCTAGATCTACTGATATTAAATTTGTACAATCTGCAAAAGCTAAACTATGTATAGCGTATACAGTATTTGGTAGAACTATACTTGTTAAACCTGTATTGCGGAAAGTATTACTTCCGATATAAGTTAAGCCTTCTTCAAAATCAACTGATGTTAAACTTGTACAATTTCTAAATGCATGGTTACCAATTTCAGTTACAGCATAAGTTGTACCATTGTTCTCTACACTACTTGGGATAATTATTTCGCCAGTATATTCTGGAGTACCATCCTCAGTACCTACGCCTCCATAAGTTACCTTAACTTCATAAGGTTCTGTACTAGAAATTATGTTATAAAAAATTATTTTTCCTTCTGCATTTTCTGCCGAAAAATCGTAAGTAGAGTTTATGCTAAAATTATTCCATGCCCCATCGTCTTCATAATCGCTAACCGAAGTACCTGGCACAAATAAAGATACTGCACCATTAGTTTCGTCATAAAAATTCGGAGAAGCTGTTCCTGTTAATGCAGGTGGAACTATTGCTCTACATATTACATGCTCTAAACTTGCACAATTTTTGAACGAAGCTTCGCCAATACTAGACATTGTACTCGGGATAACTATAAAAACCAAATTTGCACAATCTCTAAAGGTACTTGTTCCCATAGTGGTTACAGTATTTGGTATAATTACATCTGTTAAACCAGTATTGCGAAATGCATCATTTCCTATGGAAGTTGCACTTCCGAAATCTATAGAACTTAAATTTGTACAATTTCTAAATGCATGGTTACCTATTTTAGTTACAGCATAAGTAGTACCATTGTTCTCTACACTACTTGGAATAATTATTTCGCCAGTATATTCTGGAGTACCATCTTCATTACCTGATCCTCCATAAATCACCTCAACTGTATAAGGTTCTGTACTTGAAATTATGTTATAAAAAATTGTTTTTCCTTCTGTATTTTCAGCAAAAAAGTCATAGTCTTGTGCCCAAGCTGAACTTATGCCAACTATTAGGGCAATTAGTAAGAATGTAATTTTTCTCATAATTATAATTATTTTTAATTTATAGTGAGCAAAGATATATAATTATTTGAATTATACAACACTAGAGACTAAAATTCTGTTTTAGGTTTCTTTTTGTATGGAATGCTTTTAGTAGGCATGGATGAATATTCGCGCCAACGGCGGGATTGAGAGATTGCTTCGTCACGTTGCTTCTCGCAATGACGTGGCAACCTCCAAAGCATACACAATACAAAATAATTACCCCGAATGCAAAGCATTCTCCGCTTTAGCCGCATCAGCGGATTGGCGTTAAGAAATTTGCTAAGTGAAGCGGTTAAGCGAAAAAGCTGTTTGAGCATAGCGAGTTCTTTTTCGTCAGCGGAACGAAGTAAATTTTAGCCGAAGACGGTTCAGCGGCAAACGTTTTTGCATACTTTTTTCGTTTAAAAAAGTATGTGCCCGTCTGGCATGAAGACGAAACGAATGTTTTATACTGCAAAAACATGAATTGCTTCGCATTTAACTTTTGTAGGCATGGATGAATATCCGCGCCAAGAGCGGGATTGAGAGATTGCTTCGTCACGTTGCTTCTCGCAATGACGTAAAACACTACGTTCGCGATGAGGATTCTCTCGCGTGCCACCTTTTCTGAATCTCCTCAAGAGCCTATCTCGATATTACAAATCCAATACCTGATTCAATATATCTAGCTTTAAAACCATAAGCTTTAATTGAGGCATTGATAAAGATGTTTTCGAATGGATAATATCTAACACCCAAACGGAGATAGAATTTTTCGTCTGGCTTTATTTTATTATAATAATATACTCCTACATAGGATACTAAACTTATTTTTTTATAAAATAGTTCGTGCCCCAAACTTACTCCCATGCGAATAATATCTATTGTACTTTCGTTTTTATTATACAAAACCCCATCGTATGTATAATAATTGAGATTTTCATTATAAAACGTACCTAACGAAACACCTACTCGCCCAAGTTTTGTATATGCAAAAGAATATCCTAAGGCAATTGTACTACAAAGAAAACCTCCTCCTCTACTGTCATAGTCATTTATATACTCGTCAGAAGGAGCTAAAGTTGCCATTAGGCTAAAATAATGTTTGTCAAAATAGGTATTAGCACGTGTTTCCGAAATTTTCCCAGTGGTATTATCATTTAATTGATATGCTGCGCTAAATAGTAAGCCTAGATGATTTATTCCAAGATTTGGTTTACGAACAGAGCCATTAGAATAATGTGTTAAGCCACCTCCAAATCTAAACGATAACGGTGTTTTTTTCAGTTTATAGTTCAGAACAAAATTTAAATTAAAATAGAAGTTTATATTTGAACCAATTGCGATATTCTCAGTATTTCCAAATTTATCATATTTTTCTGAAAGATATGCAAGCCCTCCATTTATTCTGGTGTTAAACTCTATATTTTTAATATTAAAAAGCTTAAGTTCCATAAATGAATACACAGCAGCACTATACCCTAATACATTTTTGTTCCCTAGATTAAAATAAGAAAAACCAAATCCAGAATAAGGGCTATTATACACACTATCGAAGTAGTTATTATTTTTGCTGTTATAAATTAGATTTACTTCAGCTCCTAAACACGGATTTTGTGCAAGAGACTGCATCCCTACCCTGTGAGGTATCACATCGCCATAATAGATTTTACTCTCAAGAAAATATGTTTTTTGAGACCAAATATTTGTTACATATATCGTCAAAATTATTATTAAAGCAAGCCTCATGGTAAATTGTATTTAACTCTAATAATTGATTTTCTATTTAGAGCAAAAAGTGTAGATGCTTTTCCTTTGCAGACTGCAATTTCTAATAGTCCAAGTGAATTAAAAATACCTAAAAGAGTCCCCGATTCTACAGTTTTGTAACTGTTTGAAATTTTCCTTATACTATGATTATTAACTCCAAAACTAATCTCAAATTTACTTAGATTTACAGTTTTCTCAAAATCCTTCCTTGTAATATTTGTAATTGCATTTCCGTACGAATCTATGTATATAACCTCGCCATTAATAATATTTTCTTCATCAGTTGCTGCAAAGTTTGTAGATACTTTTATGTCACTATTTTCATAATTTGGAATACTACCCACACTGTTTATATGTGCCACAATATCAACAAATACATTTAATTCAATAAAATTTAATGTACTTATATCAAAATCAAGTCCAACTTTAGCAATTGAGTATTCATCTGGAACTGCATCGAAAATTAGAGGTAAGCAACCATTATTATTACAAATAAAAAAATGACCATTATGTTTGGCTACTACTATTCCGTCTTTTTCATAAGGCTCGCTATCGACAGCAATTATGTGAATTGTACCTTTTGGAAAATACATATATGAAGCTTTCAAAATAAAAGCTGCTTGTTGCACTGCAAAACTTTCTACATTATGCGAAATATCTAATAAGTTAAGATTTGGACATTGAGAAATTATTCGGGCTTTTACTGCTCCTATATAGTAATCGCTATTCTGCCAATCACTAGTTATTGTCAATATTCTATTAGATGTTTCGATGTTAAAAATTTATTAATAATTATATTGCGCAAAAAGACAATATAGAACTAAAAATTAGTTTTATTTGTCACTGCAAATCTATAAATTTTTATTAGATGACCGAAAAAAATATATTATTAGAAGTAGAAAACTTAAACAAATTTTTTGGTGTACGAGAAGCAAACTTATCTGCTATAATTAACAGTTTTCCTCGACTAAAAATAATAGCACGAGGTGAAATAATAAAAGTTATTGGCGATCCAAATGAGATTACAATATTTGAAGGTAAATTACAAGCAATTATTGAGCATTTTGAGAAATACAACAATATTAATATTGGAGAAATAAAAGAGATTCTCTCGAGCGAAAACAATAAAACTGAGCGCGATACAGACAAAACAGTTCTACTATATAATATTTATGGCAAACCTATTAGAAGCAAAACAAAAAATCAGCGTGTACTTGTAGAACAATGCGAAAAAAATGATTTAATGTTCGCTCTCGGGCCTGCAGGTACAGGAAAAACATATACCGCAATTGCCTTAGCTGTAATGGCACTAAAAAGTTTTAAAGTCAAGCGTATTATTTTATCTCGTCCAGCGGTTGAAGCTGGCGAAAACTTAGGTTTTTTACCAGGCGATTTACGCGACAAGCTAGATCCGTATTTACAACCTCTTTACGACGCTTTGCTGGATATGATACCACATAAAAAGCTGGAGAAATATATCGAAGAAAAAGTTGTTCAGATTGCCCCTCTTGCTTTTATGCGCGGACGAACACTAAGCGATGCATTTGTAATTTTAGACGAAGCTCAAAATGCCACATACACACAACTAAAAATGTTTCTTACAAGAATGGGCGAAAACTCTAAATTTGTTGTTACTGGCGACCTTACTCAAATTGATTTACTCAAAAAAAATGAATCAGGATTAATTTCTGCACAAAAAATCTTAAGTAATATTGATGATATTGCTTTTGTCCATTTTGGAAAAGAAGATATTGTAAGACACAAGATTGTAAGTCGAATTGTAGATGCTTACGAGAAAAATGAAAATAAATAATTAAATATAATAGATATGAACTCACTAACAAAAACAGATTTTAATTTTAAAGGACAAAAGAACTTTTATTTAGGTAAAGTTCGCGATGTATATAATATTAATGATGATTTATTGGTAATGGTTGTTTCTGATCGTATTTCAGCATTTGATGTTGTTTTACCAAAAGGAATTCCATATAAAGGACAGGTATTAAACCAAATAGCAGCAAAATTTCTTGATGCGACTTCTGATATTGTACCAAATTGGAAAATTGCGAGTCCAGACCCTATGGTTACAATTGGACACCAATGCAAACCATATCCAGTTGAAATGATTGTTCGCGCTTACCTAACTGGTAGCTCGTGGCGCGAATATCAAAACGGAAATAGAGAAATATGCGGTGTAACAATTCCTGATGGTATGAAAGAACACCAAGCTTTTGAAAAACCTATTATTACTCCTACAACAAAAGCTGACCAAGGTTTTCACGACGAAAATATTTCGAGAGAAGAAATTATTAGACAAGGCTTAGTTAGCGAAGATGAATATTTAAAATTAGAAGAATATTCTTTAAAACTTTTTGAACGCGGAACTCAAATTGCTAAGGAAAAAGGACTAATTCTTGTAGATACAAAATATGAATTTGGGAAGAAGAATGATCAAATATATTTAATTGATGAGATTCACACCCCAGATTCTTCAAGATATTTTTATTTAGACACTTACCAAGAAAGATTTGATGCGGGAGAAAATCAACGTCAACTTTCAAAAGAATTTGTTCGCGAATGGCTGATGGAAAATAATTTCAAAGGACAAGAAGGTGAAACTTTACCAGAAATGACAGACGATATTGTAAATAGCATTTCTGAGAGATACATTGAACTTTTTGAGCAAATCACAGGAGAGAAATTTGAAAAAGCAAACACCGAAGATTTAAATAATAGAATCTATAATAATATTACTGAATATTTGAAATAGATATTTATTGATAACTATAAAAAAGCCTCAGTCAAAAAACTGAGGCTTTCTTATAGTATATAGTTATAATTTATTGTTTTACCAATTTAGCTGTGTAGACTCTACCAAAAACATCAACTACTCTTATGATATAAGTTCCTGGTCCAAAAGTAGAAACATTTAATTTCTGAACATTTTCTTCTATCATCACTACTCTTCCTATTGCATCAATTAGTTGAACTGTTTTAACTGTAACATCTTCGATATAAACAACATCAACTGTTGGATTTGGATATATCGCTAATGCTACAGCATTACGGCAAGGTTTCCATTGAGCTACCGCTATCCTATCTTCTAGGTATTTCCAAATAGTTTCATAATCAATTATTGCTTCTTGATATGATGA
>CAYJBL010000100.1:0-6475 GCA_964368115.1 uncultured Bacteroidales bacterium | reverse complement strand
AAACTCATACTACGACCTATTATTAAACGCAGAAACTGCTAGATATATTTATCGAATATTAGCATTCAAATGCATAATGCAAAATCCTAAAGATTACGGCTTTAATATCCCAGAAGAAAATCTTTACAAACCATTAGAAACAAGAAAAATAACAGTAGACACAACTATCAACGACCTTGTTCAATTTGCTTTCGACAATGGGGTTAACTACAAAATGCTAAAATATTTTAACCCTTGGATAAGAAGCACAAGCCTAGAAAATCCTGATAGTATAAAATACGACATTATTATCCCAACTAAAAAGCAACGATATTGCAACGTAAAAAAGAGTTCAGAAAAATAAATGGAAAATAATACAGACAAAATTAGTGTCAGAGGAGCTAGAGTTCATAATCTAAAAAACTTAAACGTAGATATTCCTCAATATAAACTTTCTGTCATCACTGGATTAAGTGGAAGTGGAAAATCATCTCTTGCATTTGACACCATTTACGCAGAAGGCCAACGACGCTACATGGAAACATTTTCAGCTTATGCTCGCCAATTTATCGGTAACATGGAACGCCCAGATGTTGACCTTATTGCTGGATTAAGCCCTGTAATTGCAATTGAACAAAAAACTACAATTAGAAATCCGCGTTCAACTGTTGGAACAATAACGGAAATTTACGATTATTTACGACTTCTTTTCGCTAGAGCATCAACTGCTTATTCTGAAAAAACTGGTGAAAAAATGGTTAGACATACAGATACTCAAATAATTGATCTCATTTTTAGTGAATACGACCAAAAACCAACATATATACTTTGTCCACTCGTTGACGGAAGGAAAGGCCACTATGGTGAATTATTTGAAACATATAGAAAAAAGGGATTTCTAAATATCCGTGTGGATGGTGAAATTCTAGAATTAAAACACAATCTCAGAGTTGACAGATACAAAACCCACCACATAGAACTTGTTGTGGACAAACTAGTTATCGACAATAAAAATAAATCTAGATTAAAAAAATCAGTAGAACTTGCAATGTCGCTAGGTAAAGGTATTGTAATGCTAATCGCAAAAAACGAAGTTACGCCACGTTTTTTTAGTCGACACCTTATGTGCCCTACAACTGGAATTTCATATAAAGAACCTGCACCTCATACTTTTTCATTCAACTCACCTCAAGGAGCTTGCCCTAAATGTAATGGTCTAGGTGTGATCTCAGATATAGATATTGATAAAATCATCCCGAACCCCTCATTATCAATATATAATGGAGGAATTGACTTTCTTGGTAAACATAAAAATTCTTTAGCATTTTGGACTCTTGAAGTGCTAGCAGAAAGACTTAAATTCTCTCTCAAAACTCCAATAAATGAACTTTCCGAAGAAATATTAGACGTAATTTTATATGGATACCCAGAGAGTTTAAGATTAGACAATACACCACTAGGCAAATCTTCTAATTATGTCGTAAACTTTAATGGAATTATTAGTCAAATAAAAAATAAACAAGAAGAAGATAACAGAGATTCCAAACAAAATAAAGCTTCACTACGGTTCAACAAATATATAACATGTCCTAAATGTAATGGCACTAGATTAAAGAATGAATCTCTATATTTCAGATACTCAGACAAAAATATTGCAGAGCTAGCTTCTATGAATATCCGAAATTTAAACGATTTTCTAAAAAATTCATATACAAACCTTTCGGAACGAGACAAGGCCGTCGCTACTGAGATTGTAAAAGAAGTCCGCAGTAGACTAAGTTTTCTGCTTGATGTTGGGCTTGATTATCTTAGCTTAAACAGATCAGCAAAGAGTCTTTCTGGAGGTGAATCTCAACGCATTAGATTAGCTACACAAATTGGATCGCGACTAGTGAATGTGCTTTATATTTTAGATGAACCTAGTATTGGTTTACATCAAAAAGATAATACTAAACTCATAAACTCTCTAAAAGAACTTCGTGATCGAGGAAATTCAGTTTTGGTTGTCGAACATGATAAAGATATGATAGAACAAGCCGATTATGTTGTTGATATTGGGCCACATGCTGGGCGTAGAGGTGGCGAATTAATATTTGCTGGAGAACCAAAAGAACTGATAAACATCGATTCATATACCGCCAACTATATCACTGGAAAACAGTCTATAATTGTACCTAAAAACAGAAGAAAAGGAATAGATAAAAATATAAAACTATTCGGAGCGAAAGGAAATAATCTAAAAAATATTGAGATTAACATTCCTCTAGGGATGCTTGTTTGCATAACAGGAGTATCAGGAAGCGGGAAATCAACACTTTTAAACGGGACTTTAGTCCCGATATTATCGAGACATTTTTACAAGTCAAACGCATATCCTCTTGATTATAGCGAAATTATTGGAATTGAAAACATTGATAAATTTATCGAAGTAAATCAACAACCAATAGGAAAAACTCCTCGCTCAAATCCAGCAACTTATACTGGAATTTTCTCAGATATTAGAGATGTTTTTGCAATGCACCCTGAATCAAAAATCCGAGGTTACAAATCAGGTAGGTTTTCTTTTAATGTTAGTGGTGGAAGATGCGAAACTTGCAAAGGTGCAGGAATCAGAGTTGTAGAAATGAATTTTCTACCAGATGTTTATGTTCAGTGCGAAACTTGCGGTGGAAAACGATACAATAGAGAAACGTTAGAAGTAAAATATAAAGGCAAATCAATTGCTGATGTTTTATCTTTGACAATAAATGCTGCTGTTGAGTTTTTTGAAAACATTCCTCAGCTACATAAAAAATTATCTGTATTACAAAATGTTGGTTTAGGATATATAGGTCTAGGTCAAGCATCTACTACCCTTTCAGGTGGTGAAGCACAGCGAATAATACTTGCCACTGAACTTATGAAAAAAGATACTGGCAATACACTTTATGTGCTTGACGAACCAACAACTGGTTTACATTTTGAAGATATTAGAGTTTTGTTAGAATTAATCAATACTCTTATAGATAAAGGAAATAGCGTTATTATTATTGAACACAATATGGATATTATTAAATCTGCCGATTGGATTATTGACCTTGGTCCTGATGGTGGAGAAAATGGTGGAACTATTGTTGCTCAAGGAACTCCAGAAGAAATTATTAAAGTAAAAAATAGTTATACGGGAGAGTATTTAAAACGAGAACTATAAATCTGAGATACAATTATTTTTTTTAATCGTTAGAATAATGTTTTAACAATTGACGATACTTTGAAAACATTTTTGCACGTGAAATAAATCCAATATATTTCCCCTCATCTACAACTGGTAAATTATATTTATCTGAATTTTCAAACAAGCTTACAATCTCACTTACACTCATATTTGTTGATATTACATCCGACGGCTCTGTCATAATATCTTTTACATAAATTGTATCATATAGTTCTTGCTGAAACATAATATGCCTTACATTATCTAACCAAATTATTCCCTCTAGTTTTTGTTCATCATCAAGAACAACATAAACAGCTCTACTTGAGTTTGAAATAACATTTGTTAGCTCTCTAAGAGTATTATTTTTCGAGACTGTAAGAAAATTCTTTTCAATTAAAGATTCTGTTCTTAATAATGAAAGCATATTTTTATCGGCATTATGTGTTAGCAACTCTCCTCTATCTGCAAGTTGTTTAGTGTATACCGAATTTTTTGTAAATATTCTTACTGTCACATACGATAGAGCAGAAACTATCATCAAAGGCATAAATAAAGCATAACCGCCTGTAATCTCTGCGATCAAAAACACTGCTGTAAGCGGTGCATGTATTACTCCTGCAATTGCACCTGCCATTCCAACAAGCGATAAATTTGATAAAGAGATACTCCATCCAAGTTTTTCAACTATTAATCCATACATTAATCCTAGATTTGAGCCTAAAAATAATGATGGAGCAAATATACCACCAATACCACCTGCCTTAAATGTCACACTGGTTGCAATAACTTTAAAAAATAATATCATCAAAAAAACTGCAATCATAACCCAAAATTCATTGCGATGCTCTTCATATATCGTATTATCAAAAAGATGATCCGTGTTGCCACTAAGTGCTGCATTAATTACTTCAAAACCTTCGCCAAATAAACTAGGCATTAAGAATATTAAACCTCCAAGCACCAGCCCTCCAACTATTAATCTTACTACCCAAGATTTCCATCTATTAAAAAAGTTCCCTACAAACATATACATCTTTGCAAAATACACAGAAAATAAGCCTGTTAAGATTCCTAATATTACATAAAATGGAACTGTGTTTAGTTCAAAAGCTTGTGTAATAGAAACTGGATATAAAACAACCTGCCCCATAAGCAAATACGAAGTCAGAACTGCAGATACTGAAGATAGTAATAATTAAAGATGCTAAAGTTAAATTTAACATTATTACTTCGATTGCAAAAACGATTGCTGCAATTGGTGCTTGAAAAATTGCTGCCATTGCCCCAGTGCATGCACAAGTTAATAATAAATTTGTTTGTTTATGATTTAAGTGAAAAAGTTTACCATAAGCACTACCATAAGCTGCTCCAGTTACAATTGTTGGACCTTCAAGCCCTACCGAACCACCAAAGCCAACCGTAAATGCCGATGCAATTATTGACGAAAACATATTGTGACTATCTATCTTGCCTTGCTTTTTACTAATTGCATACAAAACCATTGGTATTCCATGACCAATTTTTCGACGCAATATATACTTCGTAATTAATACTGCAATGGCAATACCTATTAGTGGATAAAAAATAAATAATATATTTTCAAATTGGTCGAAAAAATCGTGCGTTAAGATATTTTGAATAACATGAACAGAGTTTTTTATTACAACAGCTACTAAACCAACTGTAATACCTACAATTATTGATGCAATAATAATAAAATTACTATCGCTCAAATTGCGTATCCTCCAAATCAATAACCTCTTTAGCAACCCTTTAGCACTCATTGCATAGTCTTAAAATAATTTCCAATTCAATCCTGCAAAGATGTTTTTTTTTTCAATGCATTAAAACATTTTTTAATTTTTTATTTGGAAAAAATATTTAAAATTTGAAACTCGTATTTCTCTCTATGTTTTAGCCCCAAATTCCATTAAATAAGCCTTAATAAAATCGTTTAAGTTTCCATCTAAAACTGATTGAACATTCCCAGTTTCATGACTAGTGCGTAAGTCTTTCACTAGTTTATAAGGATGTAAAACATAATTACGAATTTGCGAGCCCCATTCTATTTTGCGTTTCTGGCCTTCTAGTTTATCCCTCTCTTCCTGTTGTTTTCTTAATTCTAATTCGTACAATTGAGATTTTAGTAATCGGATAGCGTTTTCTTTATTTTTTAACTGTGAGCGTGTTTCGCTATTTTCGATTATTATTCCTGAAGGAATATGTTTTAATCGCACTGCTGTCTCAACTTTATTAACGTTTTGTCCTCCTGCACCTCCACTTCTATACGTATCCCACTCTATATCTGATGGATTTACTTCAATATTTATTGTATCATCTACCAATGGATATACAAACACCGATGCAAATGAAGTATGACGTTTGTGCGCCGCATCGAAAGGCGATAAACGCACTAAACGATGTACTCCATTTTCACTTTTTAAATAACCATACGCAAAATCCCCACTAAAACTATATGTTACAGATTTAATTCCAACACTATCTCCTTCTTGCAAATCTATTTTTTGAATCTTATATCCTTGATCTTCTGCCCAACGCATATACATTCGACTTAGCATTTCTGCCCAATCGTTACTCTCTGTTCCTCCTGCGCCTGCATTTATTGTCAAAACAGCATCAAACGAATCTTCTTCTCCGCTTAACATATTTTTAAGTTCTAAATCTTCGATTGCAAGCTCAGCTTTATCAAATTCTGAATCTACTTCAAGTTCTTCTACATCACCTGATTTATAGAAATCAAACAGTACTTCAATATCATCAAGCAACGACTCTAACTTATCGTACTCGACAACCCATTTTTTGGTATCACTAATTTTTTTTAGAATATTTTCTGCATCTTCTGGATTATCCCAAAATCCACTCTCTTGTGTTTTTAGGGTTTCTTGATCTACAAATTTTCGTTTTGCATCAATGTCAAAGATACCTCCTTAAAGCATCAACTCGCTTTTTTGCATCTTTTATTTTATCTATCGTCAACATAATTATCTTTTTGCAAAGTTAGCAACTAAGTCTCAATTTACACTCTTTAAAGTACTATTTATCTAATACTTCTTCTATTATTTCAAAAATCAATTCTGATTCAAATCCTCTACTAGCCGCAAATCTAATCAGTGATGCTTTTTTTTGATACATATCTTTATTTTTTATCTGATTAGATTTGTATAATAGTATTGTTTTCAAAACATTTTTATATTCACTTTTATTTATTTGCGCCAATGATTTTGAAATATTTTTCTCCGCTATTTCTTTCTGCCTCAACGAGTACGAAATTTTTATTTT
>CAYJBL010000099.1:0-6532 GCA_964368115.1 uncultured Bacteroidales bacterium | reverse complement strand
CCAAGTTTTAACAATAGAACATACAAAATTGAAGTTCACATAATAAATTTTTCTGAAAATATTTATGGGCAAAATGTCAGTCTAAGGTTAAAAAAATTTATAAGACACGAAATAAAATTTTCTTCTTCAGATGAACTTCAAACTCAACTTGAATCAGATAAAAAGATAACTCTCAGAGAATTATAAATTTACTAGCAACAATTCGTATAATGATTACTACATTGATTTTCAGAAGGAATCCATCCTTCAAATACTTCATTGTTTAGCTCTACTCTTACCTTTAACCAGTTTCCTTCATAATCAATGACTGGACAATACATTTCGCCACAATTTGATAAAGTACGTACATCCGAATTTTCGTCTGGTGAAGAATATAGATCTAATGGTTGACCTCCATAGTTCCTCGTTCCTATTTCTAGGGCTAAATCTCTAGATATCCAACCTTTTTTACTCACTTCTTTAAATGAAAAAACTGCGTTTACATAATACATACTATCTGTTTTTGCCAAAAGTTTAAATGTAATATAATCGCCCTCATCAATATCGTTTTGCATTTCTTCATATTCGACACTTTCTAAACTGTTCCATACTTTAAACTTCTCAGTGTACATGCCACTAAGCATTACCCATGGTCCATTTGAGTCAATGCTTATTTCATCTTTTGAAATTTCAATATCGTTTTCAGATAAGGTATCTACACTCTCTTCCTCACTTGAATTAACACTTATTTCATCCTTTGAAATGTCTTTTTCTTTCCCCGATAAAGAATCTCCTTCCTTTTCTTCGACAATAATCTCTGTCTTTGGTTCTTTTGATGCTTCTTGCGATTCGTTTTTTTCTACTTGAACACAATTTGCAGTAAGAAAAATCACACTTACAACAAATAATAATAAATTTTTCATATTTGTCTCCTTTTGTTTTGCTTGGTATTTACGACATATTCATATTATTTTTGTCTTTTATCCATTTATTTGAATCATCTGGAGCTTGCTTTCTATCTGTCATTGTATAATCTCGAATTATTTTCGCTACTTTAATATTATATTTTTCGAACAAATAGTCATGTCCTTTTTCTTGTCCTTTTCTGTGCTGATGATTATTTCGCCATTTTTCGAGCGCTTCTTCACTTTCCCATACATTTACACTCAAAAGCTTTCCTTCTTCTGATAAACTCTCGTATCTTTCTCCCAAAATAAATCCCTCTGCGCGACTTAATTCATCACGAAGTTCTGCTGCGATCTTTAAATACTCCTCTTTGCCCTCTTTTGTTGGCTTTACCTCAAAAATTACTATTATCATTATTTTGTATTTATAATTTCCAAATATAAAAAATTAAATATTATATAGTGAACATAAGCTTACTAAAAAATAATTTTGCAAAAATTTTGTAGTTTAAAATATTGTTAGTTTATTTGCGAACATACTTATAATATAAATGCGAACATACTAATAATATAAAAATGAATTTAGATAAAATTGAAGCTGAAAAGATTGCTCGTATTGCTAAAGCCTTAGCTCATCCAACGCGAATACTAATATTGCAATTTTTAGCAAACGAAAACTCATGTTACTTTGGCGATATTAGTGAAATAGTCCCTGTATCTAAAGCAACAATTTCACAGCATCTTTCTGAATTAAAAAATGCAGGACTTATAATTGGAGAAATTGTTCCTCCTAAAAGTATGTATTGTATTGATCGTGAAGCGTGGAAAGAAGTTAACTTATTATTCAGTTCTCTTATTGATTCATGTAGCAACGAAAAAAAATGTGGGTGCGCATAACTCACATTTTTTTGAAAATATTGTTAGTTAATAGACTAATAACTAAGATAAAATTATTAATTAAAAATTTAATATTATGAGTAAAAAAAGTGTTTTAGGTGCTACTTCTGTGGGGATTGCATCTTCATTATTAGCCTTTCTAGGTTTTGTTTCTTGTTGTGGAATGCCAATTTTGGCGGGAATTTTATCCAGTATTGGTGTAGGAGCTACACAACTTTCGTTTTTTGCAGAATATCAGCCATACTTCTTACTATTGTCTATCATTTCGTTAGGATTTGGCTTCTGGGCATTATATTTTCGACGCAACAATTCGAGTTGTTGTATACCAAAAGACGATGTAAATAGTTACTGTTCACCAAATTCTACCAAAAAAGATTCGTGTTGCACCTCAAATGCAGTAATAGAAAAACTAAGCTCACAAGGTACTTGTTGCTCTTCAAAAGATGAAGAATCTAAACTTATTCAAAGTACATCGGAAGCAGAAAAATCTGGCAGTGAATGCTGCGCAGCTCCCACAAAAAAGAAAATATCATTCAAGACTGCGTTGCCACATGTAATAATATGGGCAGCAGCCTTATTTGTTGCTAAGATACTATTTGTAGATATGGAAAACAACATGACTGAGGGCGAAGGAGCAAATACGCTTATTGGAACTATGCAATATTTCGTTTTTATTGTAGTTGAACTAATTGTCCTTTTTATTGGTATTACAGCAATAATTGAGCTTGTGATGATGCATATACCACAAGCAAAATTACGTAAATGGCTATCTGGCCGCGGATTGTGGGGTAATATTCTCGCAACAATTTTTGGATCTCTCACTCCATTTTGTGCTTGTTCTACAATCCCCATGATTGTGGGGTTTCTACGCGCTGGCGTTAGCTTTGGTAGTGTAATGTCCTTTCTTATTTCTTCTCCACTTCTAAATCCAATAATAATTGGTATGCTTATCGCTCTCATGGGCTTCCAAGCAGCAGCTATATATTTTGCTGTAGCATTTATTGCATCAATTTTATTTGGTTATGTTCTAGAGAAAATGAACGGACTAAAATATGTAAAACCACAATACTTAAATAGCACACTTAGCTCGATTGATGATGTGGTACAGGAAGACATAAGACGAAAACTTTCATTTGGGAGTAAGTGCATTGAAGGAGTAAAAGCTGGTTGGGATACACTTAGACCTGTGATGGGATATCTTGTTGTAGGTGTTGCAATTGGTGCAGGGATATATGGTTATCTTCCAGAAGAATTAATTCTAAAAGTAGCTGGCGAAGATAATCCATTTGCTATACCAGCTGCTGCAATTTTAGGAGTTCCTCTCTATATTCGTGCTGAAACCGCTATTCCAATTGGCATTGCTTTAATGAGCAAAGGCATGAGTGTTGGTGCAGTGATTGCTTTGATTATTGGTGGTGCCGGGATGGCAATTCCCGAAATGTCAATGATGGCTAGTATTTTCAAACGCAAACTAGTTGCAATGATTATTATTGTTATATTTTTAACTGCAGTAGTCGGCGGATACGTATTTAATATAATATTGTAATAAAGTCTTAGCTAAATTGTTCGCAATGCTAAGGCTATATTATTGTATAGCGTTATTTTTTATCGGTATAACATTATCAAATAACATGTTACAACCAATAAATATTTCAATATTTACTTCATGAATAAATTATTATACAATCGAAATAATAAGTTGTTTATTAATCAAAATCTGTATAATTTTGCAGGACAAAAAAATTTAAGAAATGGACGAATTAATAAGCAAATTACCATATAAAATTGCTGATATAAGTTTAGCAGAATGGGGAAGAAAGGAAATTGAGATTGCAGAAAAAGAGATGCCTGGTTTGATGAGCATTAGAGCTAAGTATGCAAAAGATAAACCGCTAAAAGGCGCAAGAATAACTGGGTCGCTACACATGACGATCCAAACAGCTGTATTAATTGAAACTTTAGTTGATCTTGGTGCTGACGTTCGTTGGGCAAGTTGCAATATTTTCTCAACACAAGACCACGCAGCAGCAGCTATTGCAGCAGCTGGAATACCTGTTTACGCATGGAAAGGCGAAACACTTGAAGAATATTGGTGGTGTACCCTACAAGCATTAACTTTCCCTGGCGACAAAGGCCCTAACTTAATTGTTGACGACGGCGGTGACGCTAGCCTATTGATACACAAAGGATTTCAAGCTGAGTCAGACGCTTCAGTTTTAGACGTTAAACCTAGTAGTAGCGAAGAATCAATAATTCTTTCTACTCTAAAACAAGTACTTGCTTCTGATCCTCAAAAATGGACAAAAGTCGTAAAAGAACTTAAGGGAGTTTCAGAAGAAACAACTACTGGAGTTCACCGTTTATATCAAATGCTAGAAAGAGGGGAATTATTAGTTCCTGCAATTAATGTAAACGACAGTGTTACAAAATCTAAATTTGATAATCTTTATGGTTGCCGCGAATCATTAGCTGATGGAATAAAACGTGCAACTGACGTTATGATTGCTGGAAAAGTTGTTGTTGTTCTTGGATACGGAGATGTAGGAAAAGGCTGCGCAAGATCAATGAAAGGCTATGGAGCTAGAGTTATTGTTACGGAGATCGATCCTATTTGTGCTTTACAAGCTGCAATGGAAGGCTTCGAAGTTACAACAATCGAAAACGCACTTGCGGAAGGAAATATTTTTGTCACAACAACAGGAAATAAAGATGTTATAACATTAGATCACATGAAAAAAATGAAAGACCAAGCAATAGTTTGCAATATTGGTCATTTCGACAACGAGATTCAAGTAGAAGCTCTTGATAATGAAAAAGATGTTATTAAAACAACTATTAAACCTCAAGTTGACAAATATACATTCCCAACAGGAAATTCTATTTTCATGCTAGCTGAAGGACGTTTAGTTAATCTTGGTTGCGCAACAGGTCACCCATCATTTGTAATGAGTAACTCATTCTCTAACCAAACTCTAGCACAACTTGATTTATGGGCAAATGATTATGAAGTTGGCGTATATAGACTTCCTAAAAAACTAGATGAAGAAGTTGCTCGTCTTCACCTTGAGCAAATAGGAGTAAAACTCACTGTAATGACAAAAGAGCAAGCCGATTACATTGGCGTACCTGCTGATGGTCCATATAAACCAGAGCACTATAGATACTAAAAGCTTTATAAAAAAGACCGCTTTAGGCGGTCTTTTTTGTGAAAATCGTAAATAAAAAAATATTTACTTTGCAAAAAGTAACCATGAAATCAAAACTAATTTTAACAATCTTCATCCTTGCGATTATTCCATTTTTTGCAAATGCACAAAAATCGTCGTATATAAAAAATCGTCTGACTTTTGATGCTTCATATTCGCTAATGAATAATCAGTATAATAAAAACCTTAAAATAAATGGATTTTCACTTTCTGCGAATTATGGAACAGCAAAATTTCTTGAAACAGGATTATATTATGCGTTTGGTAAACGAATGACTGATTATCATTTTGTGGGAATCCAGAATCGATTTCATATACTTCCGTTTTTTGTAAATACAGATAATAAATTCTTTCGATTCGATACTTATATCTCTAATCAAACAGGGATGTATGTGATTGGGGCATCGTATGATTTTATTGGTGTAAAGAATCCAATATTTTTTCATACAAATGTTGGATTAGGAGCCGCTTTTTATGTGTTTAGAAATATGGCGATTAGATTTGAATATAGGTGGGATTTTATTTTTGGAAAATTAAATGGAATGAAAACAGACCCATATCTTCAAAATGGTTTTAATGTAGGAATAAGTTTAAAGTTTTAAGAAATCATAAGTTAGAAATAGACAATTAAGGAGGCTATCTTGAGTAAAACCAGGATAGCTTTTTTTTTAGGACGATACAACATTATTTTCTTAACTATATTTTCTAATTGCGCTCCCTACAATATCTTCAAATGTACAATACATAATACATAAAGTCATTGGCAGTGTAATAATCAATCCCACACCACACAATAAAACTCCACCAAAATTTATTAAACCTAAAATCAACATTAGTGCAAAAAAATTCCACCAACGTTTTGTTATTATTTTTCGACTCATTTCTAATGCTGTCCATATATCCATATCAAAAAATATAATAAACATACTTGAAAAGGAATATGCAATAAATAGATACACTCCAGGAACAACAAGTAACATTAATCCTAAGGCAATAAATACTTGCTGAACAATCAATAATAATACTAATGTAAAAAAGTATTTAAACCCCTGAGGATATTTTCCAAAATCAAACTGTCGCTCTCTATATATATCATTAATAATCAAGACTAAACCTGCTGTCAACGCAGGATCTAAAGTCGTAAAAATAAGCGATACTATTAATTGTCCATACTGACCTGACATATTAATAAAGGGATACCCTATTAAATTTGTGACAACTAAATAAATCACATAAAAAATCACAAAATTTCCAGCATACTTGCTAAATAATTTTGTGCCTGAATTAAAGTATTTTTCTAACTTAAATTCATATCCTTCGTCTGCAATTTTATTAAGTGCATTTATTAGCTGAGCTTGTTCCATTGTCGTCCTAATTAAAAGTATACATATTCGTACTTAATAGCATAATCGTCGTACAATTCTTCTAATACATTCTCAAACTCATCAACGGTCGTTTTAACATTTTTAATCTCCGCTCCATTTGCCGCAATATGTTTTTCTACATTCGTAAATTTATTAGGGTAATCAAATGTCAGCTTGTCTC
>CAYJBL010000098.1:1788-6666 GCA_964368115.1 uncultured Bacteroidales bacterium | reverse complement strand
TACTTCCATTAGGAGGCTCTTCAATAGTTACATTAGGAGGTAAAATATCTTTTTCGCCTCCACTGAGAGCGATTTCACTAGCACAAGAATAAACAGCCAATGAGGATATTATTATTAGTTTAAGTTGAAAAAATATTTTTTTTGACATTTTTATTTAAATAATATGCAAAAATCAAAATTTAAAATTATTTGAGCAAAAATAGTTGATATATTTTATGAATTTTTAAGAAAAAAAATTATTTGCTTTTATGCAATCGAAATTACTGTAAATAAATATTTTATTTTTGTGAAAAAATAGCCTTTATATTATAGGTGTATTTTGAATATAATTGATTTATTTTGCAAAATAATAATAATTGAAAATGAAGAGACTTTTATTTTTGCTATTTGTTGTGATTTTGAATGTTACAGCAGCTTTTTCCTATAACTTTTCTAATGTAGATTTAAATGGGAGAATTACGTATTATAACATAATTTCAAATGTGCATCCGCGAACTGTTGAAGTGACATATGGAGATGGTTATGATCTCCCAAATTGGGATGGTACGACGTCGTATTCAGGAACAGTGCATATTCCTCAGACAGTAGAAAACGGGGGAAATACGTATACAGTTATTGCTATTGGAGATAATACATTTCGTTTTTGTGAGGATTTGAATGCAATAACCTTACCACAGACAATAACAAGTATTGGCGAAAATGCATTTCAATTTTGTAGTACGCTACAGAGTATTGCAATTCCAAATGCTGTTACTTCTATAGGGATGAATGCTTTTAGAGCATGTTTAGTTTTAACAGATGTATTCATACCTACTGCTGTTTCAAATATAGGAAGCCAGATTTTTGAAGATTGTGTTGCATTGTCATCAATCACAGTTTCTAGTTCTAATCAGCACTATAGTTCACTGGATGGTGTATTGTATAATAAGACAAAAACAGAAATAATAAAGTTTCCAATAAATTTTAATAGCGCAACATACGTATTGCCAAATACAGTAACAAGCATAAAAGAATATGCATTTAGGAGAAACTTATTTTTGACTAAGATAGTGTTTCCTAGTGGACTAACTAGTATAGGTACATATAGTTTTGAGGCTTGTAGTAATTTAACTAACATAGAATCTTATGCAATACTTCCTCCAAGCGTAGGAAATTCGGCTTTTTACACAACAGGAGCAAATATGCATTTAGATGTTATTTGTGGAGCACAAAGTGCATATCAATCAAACACGACTTGGCAAATAATTATAGATACATTTAGTACTATAGAAGGAACAACATTATCTTTTGATATTGCATATCCTTTTGGAGTAGACCCTGCAGATATTTGTGTGTCTAATGGTTTGCAAATAGGTACTTTGCCTGTCGTTACTCGACCAGAGCATGTTTTCGTAGGTTGGAAAATTGATGGCACAGCAATAACCGCAAATACAGTTTGGAATTATTCGGAAAATAAAGTAGCAGTAGCTATTTGGGAACAAACTTATAAACTTACTTTTAACCCTAATGGGGGCATTGTTTCGCCTCAAGAAAAAACAGTTGTAGGTGGCATGCAAATTGGGAGTTTACCAGAACCTACGCGAATAGGATATAATTTTGATACTTGGAGAATAAATGGATTACCAATATATGAAACATCAATTTGGACGTATGCATCAGATCAAGTAGCTGTAGCAAAATGGAATCCTAACAACTATACTTTAACTCTTGATGCAAATGGAGGAATGGTCTCTCCGACCTCAATGACAGTTGCTTATGCATCGCAAGTAGGAGTCTTGCCTACACCAACCAGAGATGGTTATACGTTCACTGGTTGGAAAATAGACGGTGGTAATGTTCCTGCAAATTGGTATTATGACACAAATAAAACAGCTATTGCTCAGTGGACACCAAACTCATATACATTATTGTTTAATTTGAATGGAGGAATGGGAGTTGCTTCTCCTAAAACAGTCACTTTTGATATGGCAATAGGGAGCCTACCAGTAGTTTCAAGAACTGGTTATTCATTCGATGGCTGGGAAATAGATGGAAATATTATATCTGCATCTACTATTTGGCAATATCCATCAAGTGAAGTTGCAGTAGCGCAATGGAGTATTAATTTTATTGCACAAGTAAACGCAAATAAAACAACAATTTGTCGAGGAGAAGGTGTAAACTTAACACTTACAACGCAAGGTGGAGTTGCTCCGTATTCGTATACGTGGAATAATGGACTCCCAAGCGCAGACTACCATGTAGTTAGTCCAACAACAACAACAACGTATACAGTATTAGTGACTGATGCAAATAATGTAACATATTCTGCTTCTATCGTAATTACAGTAAATCAATTGCCTAGTTTTGAACTAGTGCAAGGAAATCAATTGGATTGTTTTGGAGACTCAGATGCATCAATAGAAATAAATAATGTTGTTGGTGCTGGAAATTTCACTTTAGAATGGTTTGCGGGATCTCAAAATAACTTGACGCAATCTCAGGTTGAAGCGTATGAAATTACTGGAAATATCCCAGCAGGAACTTATCTAGTAAAATTGATCGATACAAAATTATGCGAATCTACAGAGCAGATAATTATATCACAACCTTCTGAATTAACAATTAATGTATCTTCAATAGATAATGAAATTTGCGAAAATGAATCAACAATTGTTACTGCTTTGCCAATAGGAGGAGCAGCGCCATATAGTTATTTATGGAGTAATGGAACAATAACACAAAGCAATAATGTACATCCAAATACAACAACAACATATACAGTCACTGTTACAGATGATAATGCTTGTGTTAAAAGTGCAAATAAAACAATTATTGTTAATCCTTTACCTGAATTTACATTAACCCAAACACAAGTTTTATCATGTAATGGTGCATCTGATGCGTCATTAACAATAAGCGCAGTAGATGGGGTTGCACCTTATAGTATTGATTGGGGAACATCACCTGTTGTAGGTGTAGATGCTGAAGGGTATGTTATAAATAATTTAGATGCAGGAGCTTATAATGTTACGTTGATAGATGCAAATACTTGTGAGGCAATGAATAGTGCAACAATATCAAATCCACCAAGCTTAACAGTAGATATTAATTCAGATGTTTCAATTATATGTAGTGGAAGTGTATCGAATTTGACTGCAGATGTACAAGGGGGTGTTGCACCGTACACGTACCAATGGAGTAATGGGGGTACATCATTGAATAATTCAGTTGCTCCAAATGCGACAATCACGTATTATGTTACAGTAATTGACAGTAATAACTGTGAGGTTATTGCTTCAAAACAAGTGCAAGTAAATGCTTTGCCAAACTTTACTCTAAATTTAACAACGCCTCTTCTATATAACGGAGCTTCAAATGCTGTTTTATCAATAAGCAATATATCAGGAATGTCTCCATATACCATATCGTGGACTCCAGCAAATACATTAGGTGTTGGATCGGAAATTTTCAATGGATCTGGAGTTTATAATATAGAAAATCTTGCAGCAGGAACTTATTCGATTACAATTACAGATAATAATGCCTGTGAAAGTGTAAAATCATATACTATAGCAGAACCAGCTCCAATGTCTTTGTCATTTGATGCAAATTATGCAGGAGCAATAAATCCACATTCTCAAATAGTGACTTATGGAACTTCGATAGCATCGCTACCTATTTTGACGCGTACAGGATATACATTTAATGGATGGGAAATTGATGGAACACAAATAAATGAAACTACAATTTGGAATTATTTAACAAGTAAAGAAGCTGTAGCGCAATGGTCTGCAAATAATTACCAACTTAGTTTTAATAGCAATGGTGGTTCTGGACTTTCTACAAATATTTCTGTAACATATGATATCGCAATAGGTACTTTACCTACAGTATCTCGTGTTGGTTACACATTTGCGGGATGGTTTATCGGAAATGTTCAAATTTTTGCATCTACAATATGGAATTATACTGAAAATAAAGAAGCATCAGCAAGTTGGACAGCAAATCCAAATACACCATTTGTAGTTTATCACAAGCAACAAAATCTATTAGACGATAACTACACGTTGTATGAAACAGAGAATTTATCAGGTACTACAGCCACAGAAGTAACACCTTCAGTAAATACGTATACAGGTTTTGTTTCACCTTCACCACAGACAGTAACAATATCAGCCGATGGAAGTACAGAAGTAGAGTATTTGTACGAACGCTCAAAGTATGATGTAGAATTTGTAGTAGATAATATAAAAGGAACATCAGTAGGTCAAATGATTTATACCGATTTAAAATATGGATTAGCAAGTCCAGTATCACCAACAGTAAATGCCAATGCAGGTTATACGTTTACAGGTTGGAGTCCAAGTATAAGTTCGACCGTAGAAGGCGATGCAGTTTATGTAGCACAATTTACGACCAATGTATATGATATTACTTATCATTTAGATGGAGGAATAAATGCATCGAGCAATCCATCAAGCTATACAGTGCAAAGTCCAACAATAATATTTTCAGATCCAACAAAGTTAGGCTATACATTTGAAGGTTGGTATACAAATGCAGGATTAACCAATAGCATAACAGAAATAGTATCAGGCTCAACTGGCGATGTAGAGTTGTATGCAAAATGGAGTTTAGAAACATATACAATTACGTACTATTTATATGATGGTACAAACGCAGTAAGTAATCCATCAAATTATACCGTCCATAGTCCGACAATAGTATTTTCAGATCCAATAAAAGAAGGCTATATTTTCGAAGGCTGGCATACAAACATAGGATTGACCAATGCAATAACACATGTATCAGCAGGATCAACAGGAGATTTAGAATTGTATGCAAGTTGGACAGCAAATCCAAATACACCATTTGTAGTTTATCACAAGCAACAAA
>CAYJBL010000098.1:0-1688 GCA_964368115.1 uncultured Bacteroidales bacterium | reverse complement strand
GTCCAAGTATAAGTTCGACCGTAGAAGGCGATGCAGTTTATGTAGCACAATTTACTTCACATATTTACGCACTTTCATTTGATATTAATTACGAGGAGGGAGTAAATCCACAAGACCAAACAGTATATTTTGGAACACCGATAGGAAGTTTGCCAAATGTGAGTAGAGTTGGTTATACATTTGTAGGATGGTATATAGACGAACAGCAAATAGATGAATCTACAATTTGGAATCATTTAGAAAATAAAACAGCTGTTGCACAATGGTTGGTTGACGATTATGAACTTTCATTTGATATGGCTTATATTGGTGGAATAACGCCACCAGATCAAATGGTAGACTATAATACGGAAATAGGGCTTTTGCCAGAAGTAACACGAGAAGGATATGTGTTTTTGGGGTGGTTTATTGATGGCGTTTTAATAACAGAGAATACAATTTGGGATTATTTAGAAAATAAAACAGCAGTTGCTTATTGGGAAACATTTATAAATCCAAACGCATTTATTTTGTCATTTGATATTAATTATGAAGATGGGATAGATCCACTAGATCAGGTAGTCATAAACGGAGAAGCAATAGGAGGATTGCCAGAAGTGATTCGCGGTGGATATATTTTTGTAGGTTGGTACATTGATGGAATATTGATTGACGAAACTACAATCTGGGCTCATGCTGAAAATAAAATAGCAGTAGCACAGTGGAAAGCAATTGACTACGTTCTGTCGTTTGATATTGCTTATGAAGGAGGAGAAACACCACAGAGCCAACCTGTAATTTATGATGAAATAATTGGTACTTTACCTGTTGTTACTCGTGACAACTATACCTTTATGGGGTGGTATATAGATGGTATATTAATAGACGAGACAACGATTTGGACTTATTTGGAGGGAAAAACAGCAATTGCTCAATGGGCAAATGCATATGTGCTCTCGTTTGATGTAAATTATGTAGGAGGTGTAAATCCACCAGACCAAATTGAAACACTAGGTTTAGAAATTGGAGAATTGCCAGAAGTGACACGCGAGGGTTATACATTTGCAGGTTGGTATATTGATGGAGAATTAATAGATGAAACAACAATTTGGTTATACAATGAAACTAAAACAGCTGTAGCTTTGTGGGTAGCGGAAGGATATATTCTTTCGTTTGATATAGCTTATGTTGATGGTGTGAATCCACCTGATCAGGCAGTAACTTATGGTGTTGAGATAGGCTCTTTACCAATTGTTACACGAGAAGGTTATGTTTTTGATGGTTGGTATATTGAAGGAGAATTGATAGAGGAAACTACAATATGGGAATATTTTGAGAGTAAAACTGCTGTAGCTTACTGGATGATTGATGAAAACGGTGGTGGTCCAGGTGGTATCGAGTATGAATTATCGTTTGATATAAATTATGACGAAGGAGATAACCCACCTGATGAACTTGTAATTTTCGGAATGGAAATATTAATATTGCCGCATGTAGAACGAGAAGGCTATACTTTTATAGGTTGGTTTATTGATGGAGTACAGGTGTATTGGCATACGATATGGCTTTATCCAGAAGATAAAACAGCAATAGCGCACTGGACACCAAATGCTTATGTATTATGGTTTGATGAGAATGGAGGTAAAGAAAGACCTGCTGGCGAAATTGTTGTTTATGATGATAATATTGGATATTTGCCAACAGTGGAG
>CAYJBL010000097.1:0-6728 GCA_964368115.1 uncultured Bacteroidales bacterium | reverse complement strand
CCTTTGGACAAGGTGTAGACGCAAATATATCGTTAGGAGATGGCTTAGTCGCTCCAGTAGGAAGTTTTGATAAAATATATATTGACTCTTTGATCAATCGTGTTGATATCGAAAGTTTAGATTGTGCTGAAGATGGAACTTATATTCTTTCAATTTCAAAAACTTTAGAAGAGATAGATTTATTTATCGATCCAATTTCTTTTGATGAAGAAATTGGTATAACTTCAGTCAAAGCACTAATTGACCCAGAATCAACAAATGCTCCCTATTTCAAAAAAGGAGCAAGTCTTTCTTCTGGAATAGAAACAAATATAAATTTTGGAAATATTGAACCAGTTACAATATCATCACAAATTCCAAATGAAATAGAAAGGATTGATTATATAGAAGTTTCAAATTTTTTAGGGGGGCCATTGATGTTGGATGTAGTATTTTCGTTGGAAAATATTCCTGAAGGAATTTCTGCAATTTTTTTAAAAGATTTTAAAATAATAATGCCTTCGTATGTAAGACTAAAGCAAACGGAAAATGTTGTTGGTAATACGATATTTATTAATGAATATTTGCAATATGAGGGAAACAGGGCTTATGTTCAAAAAGAATTTGAAATTGTTGGATTTGAACTAAATGATGCTTTAATAGAAGAAACAGATGGAATTAACACAATAACATTATCGCAAACAGCAGAAGTTGAAGGGAAATTAGTTGTCGAATATGAGAATGTTGAATTCCAAACAACTCTTTTAGGATATTTAGCTATAAATATTAAGAAATCTAAGGTAAATAAATTGATTGGAGATATAAATCCCAAACTTGATCCTATGGAATGGAATTTTAATATACCTTATCCTAGTATATTAGAGGAGAATGAATTTGTATTAGATTTAGAGCACTCTGCATTGTTTTTTAATGCATCTAGTAATATTGGAGCAGATATTTTATTGAACCTTCAAGTTCAATATATGAAAAATAATTTACTTACAGTTGGCGACGAAATTGATATTAGAATAAATGAATTATCAGAAGATGAAACAGAAACTATAACTAATGTTTGGATATCTGATAATAGCGAATTTATGCCAATCGGATATGTTTATAAAGAATGGCTAGATTTAAATACAATGATAGAAACGATGCCAGATACTATATCATCAAAATTAAGATTTGGGCTTGATTCTACCATTTCGCCAAATGCAAGTATCGAATTAGGGAAACTATATAAGGCGATAATAAATTATGGGCTTTTTGTCCCTTTAATGTTGGGGGAAAGATTCGAAGCAAAATATAGATCAGTGCATAAGAATATTTTTACAGCTTTTCATGATAAAACGATTGAAAAAACAGATGTTGTAGAAGTTTCAGTTGATATTGAAAACACTATTCCAGTTGGCGTTATTGTTGATGCAGAGATTATTGATATAAATGGAGACAAAATTGAAGGAATTTCTGTACTTGTAGGAGGATATGTAAAACCAGCAAGTCTTGCAGTTTCGGATACTGGAACAAGAAAAGAAGAGTCGAATATTCTTATGTCTTTTGATATTTCTAACTTGGAGTTTGAAGATATTCAAAAAATAAATGGGATAGCTTTAAATTTGAAAGCGAATACAGAACCATCAGAAAATGCAGTTCCGATTAATAAAAATCAATATGTTTTGTTAGACAATATTAAGGTGAAATTAGTGTCAGGATTAGATATAAATATATAAAATTATGAATCAAGAGTTCCGCTTGACCTATGAATAAAAAAATAGCAAATGAAATATAGTACTATATTAGGCGACTTTGATAGAAATGTAAAACTGATGATTGCAGTATTTGCTTTTTCTATTACGTGTATTAGTACAAGTGCTCAACATACGTCTGCATTATTTTTTTCTCAAAATAGTGTAACTCGTCACATATACAATCCTGCGCTAACAGTAGAAAATATATATGTATCTGTGCCAATGTTAGGCGGTTTCTCAATGCAATTTAATAGCAATTTAGGGATGTCATCTTTTTTGTATCCATCGAGTGGCAAAATGTTACTTTTTTTAGACAATTCGATAAGTACAAATGAGGCATTAGCTAAATTTTCAGATAATAATTATTTCAGAACAGATTTAAATATTCCTATATTCAATTTGGGTTTTCCTGTAAAATCAGGAGCTTTTTATTCTGTTGGGATAAATAATAAATTAAATATAGAATTTGAGCTTCCATTCGAAATTTTTAGATTAGCTAAGGCATTAGAAAATTCTACATACGAGATTTCTAATTTAAATGCATTTATCTTGACTTATAACGAAATATATTATGGATATTCGAAAGAAATAAATGAAAAATTAAAATTTGGCGTAAAAGCAAAATTATTATTAGGAGGAGCATATTTAAGTGCAAATATTCATAGTATGTCTCTTGATTTAGCCGAAGATGCTTGGAGATTAACTAATCATAGTGAGATTTATACAGCAGGAATAACACCTAAGACAAATACATTTGGAAGGTTGGTAGGATGGGATTATAGTATTAATCCGATGGAAACAACAGGGGTGGGAATAGCTCTTGATTTTGGATTAACCTATAAGTTTTCAGACAAATTTACGACCTATTTTAGTGTTTCGGATTTTGGATTTATTAGTTGGAATAAAAATGAAAGTTTTTTATATGCAACAACAGGTAAAGTGATAGAGTACAATGGGTTTGGAGATATATCTGTAGATGATGGAAATATTAATGCCATGGGTACTCAAATTGAGAATTTGATAGATGATATTGAAGATATTTTCATGTTCTATGAAGAGGATGGAAAAAAAATACCCTCACAAACCTTGTCAACAACATTTAGATTAGGAGCAGATTATATGCTGTTTGAAGATCGGCTAAATTTGGGAATACTGTCAACTATAGTTATCGGAACTAACCGTGCTGTTAGTGATGTGATGCTAGCATTAAATTTTTCGCCAATCAAAATGATTGCCATCGGTCTTGGCGGTTCTATTTCCACAGTTGGAGCCAACCTAAGAACGTCCTTGAGTATTAATGCGCTGCCTTTGAATGCTTTTGTCGCAATAAATATGGGATCATTTTCGTATGCTCGCTATGCAATACCTGTAGACAAAATGAATTTTGGTGTAGATTTCGGTCTAAATATAGTGCTTGGAAGGCGTAAATAAATTTAGTGTTGGCAAGATTACAAAAAATTTAATCGGACAACAAAAATAAAAGAGATTAAGATTTTTAGCCCTTAATCTCTTAAATCAAAAACAACATGAATGAGACCTATTTAATAGGAATATCTTTTAATGTTTCAACAATATAGTTCCAAAATTTTTCAACACTTGCGATATTAACTTTTTCGTCTGGAGAGTGTGGGAATCTAATAGTTGGACCAAATGATATCATATCCCAGTTTGGATATTTAGATCCTAATATTCCACATTCAAGACCAGCATGAATAGCTTTTATCTCAGGAGTTTTACCATAAAGTTTGTTATAAGTACTTTGCATAGTCTTAAGAATAGGAGATTCCATATTTGGTTTCCAACCAGGGTATGCTCCTGTGAATGTCACATTTGCGCCGATTAAATCAAATATAGTTCCAATTTTATACATAGCACCTTCTTTTGCTGTATCAACCGAGCTACGAACAAGACAACTAACTGTGTATTCGCCATCAATACAATTAACAATTGCTAAGTTATTAGATGTTTCCACAAGACCTGGCATTGCGTCACTCATTCTTTCAACTCCGTGTGGACAAGCAAATGTAGCTTTGATGATTTTTGTTGCAACTTCAGAATCAATTACTTTTGTTGGGCAAGTTGCACCTTCAAGTTTTAAACTTAATTCTGGTTCGGTTGCTGAAAATTCTGCCGAGAATATCTTTTCATATTTAGCAACTTCGGCTTCAAATTTTTCTTTTTGTTCGTTAGGAACTAATACTGTTGCAAACGATTCACGAGGAATGGCATTTCTTAGGCTACCACCTTTAACCTCAGCAATTCTAATATCAAAATGGTATAAGCAGTGGTTGAAGAATCTGAATAATATTTTATTTGAGTTTGCACGTCCTATATTAATATCCATACCACTATGACCGCCTTTTAGTCCTGTTAGCGCAATTTTATATGCTGCAAAATTTTCAGGAGTGTCAACTTGAGGGTATTTCATTTTAACGCTAACGTCAACGCCCCCAGCACATCCGACATAAAGCTCTCCTTCATCTTCAGAGTCAAGGTTAAGTAATATATCACCTTGTAAGATTCCAGGCTCTAGTTTATTTGCTCCAGTCATTCCAGCTTCTTCGTCTATTGTAAATAAGGCTTCAATTGGACCATGTACTAGATCATTAGCTTCAAGAACTGCCATTGCCGCAGCACATCCCATTCCATTATCAGCACCTAAAGTCGTACCATTAGCAGTTACCCATTCTCCATCAACAAATGCATCAATTGGGTCTGTTTCAAAGTTATGGTTTTTATCAGAATTTTTTTGTGGAACCATATCAATATGGGCTTGGAAAACAACACCTTTTCTGTTTTCCATTCCTGCAGTTGCTGGTTTGCGAATAATGATATTTCCAACAGGATCAATAATGGTTTCAAGATTAAGAGATTCACCGAAATTTTTCATATATTCGATAGCTTTTGCTTCTTTTTTTGAAGGTCTTGGGATTTGAGTAAGCGCATAAAAATGCTTCCATACTCTTTCTGGATTTAAATTTTTGATTTCGCTCATAATTAATTATTTTTACAAATTCGTAAATATTGTTTATAAATTGAGCAATAAAATTAAGCATTAATAATTAATAATAAAAGTATATTTCAAATAAAAATGTAAAATTATGAAACGAACGTGAAAAATACTCATTGCATACTACTCCAAGGGCAATGATATTTTTCATCGAGAGTTCCATCTGACCGATAAAATAATAATAAAAAATAATAAGAGATGAATAAAAATATTTTTGTAACGCTAGCAAGTTTATTAATAGTAAATATATTGTTTTCTCAGCAAACACAAGTTACACCAGAAGTGAATGTGATAAAAAATGAAATTCAATGGTTGGATATTGAAGAGGCGGTTAAATTGCATGAAAAAACGCCAAAAGTTATTATGATAGACATGTATACTGATTGGTGTGGATGGTGTGGAAAAATGGATAAAGAGACGTTTACAAATCAAGAAATTGTAAATTATATAAATATGAATTTTTACCCAGTAAAATTTGATGCAGAAAGAACAGATACAATAATTTATAGAGGTGTAGAATATGTAAACCCACTAGTAGGAAGGCGACCATCGCATGGGCTAGCAAAACATTTGATGAACGGAAGAATGTCTTATCCTACGATTGTTTATATTGATAAAGATTTTAACGTTAATCCGATTCCAGGGTATATGAGCGTAGAGGATATTATGCCTATTTTAGTGTACTTTGCAGAGAGAATAAACTATAGTTGCGATTATGATTCATATAGAAAAGCGTTTAAGGATGTGTTTTCTCCAGATTCTACCGTGAATAAGGTGGGAGAAATTAATTGGTATGAATTTAATGAAGCAAATGAAAAAGTGAAAACTAATCCTAAGCATATGATGTTGTATGTGGGAGCAAATCTAAATACAAGTAATAGGCTAATGTCAAAAGCAACTTTAAAAGATCCTTATATTGCTGATTTTGTGAATGAAAACTTTTATCCAGTAGAAATTGATTATGCAACTTTAGATACATTAAAACTTGGAGAAAATATCTTTATCAATGAACAAAAAAGAGAGAATTATCCACATCAGTTAGTTATTGCGTTGTTACATCCGAATATTCAGTTGCCATCACTAGTCTTCTTTGATGAAAATTTTGTTCCAATATATGCGATTCGAGGGTTTACATCTCCTATGCATCTTGAACCTTATTTAGAGTATGTAGCAAAAAAAATGTATGTAGATAAAGTAGATTTTCAGAAATTTAAAAATGAATTTAAATCAAAAATGAATAACTAACAAGTTAAGTTTAAAGATTAGTTATCTGATAGTCAACATTTAAATCTTTTAGTATCTCTGATAGCCTATCGTAACTGGTATCTGTAATAAATATCTGTCCAAAATTATTGGTCGAAACCAGGTCGGTTATTATTTTTACTCGACTTCGATCTAGTTTATCAAATATATCGTCAAGCATAAGAATAGGGATGATGTTTGTATTCTTTTTAATGTAATCAAATTGTGCAAATTTTAGGCTAATTGTATATGTTTTTTGTTGCCCTTGAGAGCCAAAAGATTTGATTAAATTATCTTCAAGCAAAAAATCAAAATCATCTTTATGTATTCCACTGTAAGTGTATGTTAATATGCAATCTTTTTCAAAATTGCGTTGAAGTATGTTTTCAAAATTTTCATTAGCAAGTTGCGATTTATAAATAAGGTTTACGTGTTCTTTTTCTTGGGAAATTAAATTGTAATATTTCTGAAAGAAAACTGAAAACTCCTCAGAGAATTTAAGTCTAGCTTTATATAAAAATGTTCCGAATCTTGCAAGTTGCATATCCCAAATTTCTAGACTTTCTTTATCAACGAATTTTTGTTTGGCAAAAATCTTTAGTAGCTTATTTCGTTGTTCTAGTGCATTATTATAATTAATAAGATTGATGAGGTATGTTTTGTCGAACTGTGAAATAATAGAATCAATATACTTTCGTCTGGTCTCGCTATTGCCGTGTAACAAAGTGGTGTCGTAAGGGGTTGAATAT